>JAHQVI010000033.1 GCA_019634405.1 Hyphomicrobiales bacterium | reverse complement strand
TCCGCATGGCCTTCTGGCCGCTTTCGCCTTCGACCGGGTCGACCGGCGTGCAATAGCGACCTACGCATTCGACTATCTAAGCGCGACGACGGCACTGGGCGGGGCGCTGGACAAGATCCGCGCGAACGGCGATCCCGACGAGATCGCGCGCGCCATGATCCTGCGCCGTACCGAACGCGTTCTCAGTGACAAGCTGTTCCTCGAAGCTCTGTCATGCGGCCCGCTTTTTGACCGAAGCCTCGAAATACTTCTGACCGCAATCCGGAAATCCCTTCTTCTTGACGTCCCGGCAGATCGCTTTGAAGACAAGGCGCTCGGCGCATTTGCGCTAGCGCTGATCCGCCAATGCATGGTCAGCGACTATGTTTTTGACGTCAGCGAAGAGGAAAAGCTGTGTCTCGAAACGATCGCCGCTGACTGGGACGCCCTGCGCGCGGGAAAAGCCGACGCGGCCCGTCAGCTCATGCTGAAGCTGCTTTACGAAGCGCCGCGTCACCTTGTGCCTGCAGAGGCGAACGCAGAAGCCATCAAGACAATTCGCCCGCGTGGGTTGAGTGAATTGCTGTCCGAATGGCTCCAGGAAAGGGCCGCCCTGGCGGATGGCGCAAATGCTATTCCCGCAATCGGTTTGGTCGAAGACAGCACCTCGGTGAAAGTCGCCAAGCAATATGAGGATTACCCCTATCCACGCTGGACAAGCGTGAACCTTCCGGCCGGTATTGATCCAAGGCGCGTATTGTCGCGTTTCTTTCCGGCGGACAAGCTCGGCTTCATGGAAAATCCCTTCAGGATTCTCGTTGCCGGAACCGGCACGGGCCGCCAGGCCATTATCGCCGCAGCCGGATATGGGGATATGGCCGACGTGCTCGGCATCGACCTCAGCCGTTCGAGCCTTGCCTACGCCAAGAACCGCGCGAACAATTTCGGCATTGGGAATCTGCGCCTTGCACAGGCCGACGTACTCGGATTCGCCGAGAGCGGCGAGGGACCTTTCGACATCATTGAGAGCATCGGCGTCCTGCACCACATGGCCGATCCATTCCGCGGCTGGGAGCTTCTCACAGGCTTGTTGCGCCCGGGCGGGCTCATGCTGATCGGACTCTACAGCGCGGTTTCGCGGCGGAACATATCTGCGCTACGCAATGAGAAGGACTTTCCCGGTTCCGGCTGCAGTGACGACGAGGTTCGTCAATACCGCAATATGCTCGCCGGGCGCGGAGATGAAATGGCCAGACTGCTGACGCTGTCGCAGGATTTCTACACACTCAACGAATTTCGCGACCTGCTGCTTCATGAGCAGGAAAGGCCGATTTACCTGTCCGAGATCGAAGCGTTCATCAGCCAGAACGGCTTAACGTTTCGAGGCTTCCAACTCCCGCCTCAGGTGATCTCGCATTTTCTGAAGAGTTTTCCCAATGACAGCTGGCCAGGCACACTCGACAATTGGGCGCGTTACGAAGAAAAGCACCCGCGCTGCTTCGACAAGATGTACAATTTCTGGTGTGAAAAGACTAACTAGACGGCCAGACTTTTAAACGGTCAGGATTGCGGCGCTCGATCGATTTTGTTCAAGCATCGGATTTGTCCAAAACCCGGCATCCGCTTTTCGCTCCGATGCTGTGGGATGATGGCGCGCATGCCAGCGCACCATCAAGCCCTGAAAACTGCGATCAAATCTGATCGAGAATCAGTTCGGAAACGCCGACCGCCGCATTAAGGCCGGTCTGCCCCTGAACGCTAAGAGGCTGGAGCGAAAACGTATCCCGTGAACCGCCAACCAGGATATTTGCCCCTGCGCCCACGCCTGCCGTCGCCTCGGCCGACGCGCCAAGATACCGGCCAGCCAGCGCTCCATCAGAGAAATCTCTTGTGGGCGCAAGAACCGCCCAGCTCAGCGAAGCCTTGTTGGTGAAGCCGATATCCACGCCAAACTTGTTGATCTGGCCGTAATAGCGCTCCGTATCGCCATTGGCGGCGTCGAAGGTGCAATCCAGATCCTTGCTGGAGCCGAAAATGAAACCGGTCCCTTCACTGACGACGCATCTCAGAATGCCGATCTTCACCTTGGCGTCATTCCGCGCCTCGCTGATCGCAGGTTGAAGGCATGCCAGCGCGAGTGCTGCTGCGATGGCGGGTTTTTTCAATGTACCAATCATGACAAGTCCCTCATCTGTTCATCATTTAGCTGCCTGAACCACTAAGAAAACAGCCGGTTCCATTTCTTAGCTGACTGTCTTGAGATCCGGATGGTTCCCTTAGCAATCATCCGCGTTTATGCCGGCAATTTGGGCCCGGACCAGTCCCGCTTATGCTGCAGGACTTTCTGCAAACGGTGTCTATCGCGCTATAACACCCTATGAAAGGGGCAAAAGCTGTATATTGATCAAAGTCTCTTTCGCTGAAATGCGAGCGGCCAGGGAGTTATGACAACTGCGCAATCGCAGTCGGCGCTTGATAGATGCAAGAATGCCGGCTCAATCCGGTAAAAAATCAGCCGACCTCATCAAAGCCTATTGAATTTGCGTATCGCTCAGATTTGAGGACGCGCCCGCATCAGCGGCTGGGGCCTGCGTTCCCGGGGCGGCGGTTGGCTCAAGCTCCGGTTTCAGCGACGTCGCCGTCCATGTCACAAGCTCGGCAGCAACCTGACCAAAAGCATCACGCAACGCCACCACGGCATCGGTCGTTTCCGTTGATTTGGCAGGCGTTTCCGCCATGAATTGCTGCGCTGAATGGATCTTGCCGTCTAAATCCACGATTTTCACAAACAGCTCGACTTCCGCCATCGGCTCCGGTTTCGCGATTGTCTGGAAATTACGGATATCGATGAGAAGCTGATAATCACCGATCAGCGCGTCATTATGTCCGACACTTGCGCCCAGCCCGGAATTCTCGAAACTTTGTGAAACCTTTGACTGCACGAGCCGCGTAAGCGTATCAGCCCAGCGAGGGCCGGGCGGTTCCGGCGCAGCGTCCTTTTCAGGCAGAAACAGAATATTTTGCGTATCCATGTTAAACACCGCCGTCGGGGGCGGCACGGACACCTGTCCCCGCAGCGCCGTTGTCTTGACGTCAACATTCTTGGCTGCGATCAGATCATAGACCTTTTCGGTGTCCTTGCCGCGCGCGCCTCCGGTCATGCGGTCAAGCCCGCCCAATATACCGTCGACCCGGTTGGAATTGCGCGCCAGCGCTCCGGCAAACTCGTTGATATTGCTGAGCATCTCCTTGAAGGATTCGGCATTGTCATCAAGAATGCCGTGGATTTTCAGCAATGCTTCACGCGCGGATTGCGTCATCGTCAGCCCCGCGCCCTGACGCGCATTGAGAACCGGCGCATCACCGTTTCGCTCCAGCATGGGCGCATCGCTATCGCCGCCATTCAGCGCGATCGCGGCAATTCCGGTCAGCCCCTGATATTCGATATCGACAACCGTATCCTGACGGATTGGGGTCGCGCCATCGACGGCGATGTCAGCCGTGACCTGGCGTGGCGCATCGGCTCTAATGCCAAGCCCGGTCACTTCGCCAACCCGAATGCCGTTGAACAGAACCGAAGACCCCGTGAGCAGCCCCGAAACCGGACCGTCGAAACGAACACGGTAATTCTCCCGTTCGCGGAAACCGCCAGAATTTTCCAGCCAATAGATAAAGCCGAAAACGCCCGCAGTCAGAACGAGCAGAAAAATACCTATCAGAACGTAGCGCGCACGCGTTTCCATCTTTCAGGCCCCTACACTTTCCATTTCGAGAGGCTTGTAGCCGCCTGCGGCGCGCTTGCCCCTGAAATATGATTGCACCCATGGGTGTTCGGACAGCATCATCGTCCCGAGATCGCCTTCCGCGACCACCACGCCGTCAGACAGCGCTGCAATTCTATCGCAGACCGTATGCAGGCTCTGAGGATCATGCGTGACCATGAAAACGGTCAGGCCGAGCGTTTGCTGCAGCGTGTGGATCAATGCATCGAATTCCGCCGCTGAAATTGGATCGAGCCCGGATGTCGGCTCGTCGAGAAACACGATCTCCGGATCAAGCGACAGCGCGCGTGCAAGCGCGACGCGCTTGGTCATGCCGCCGGAAAGTTCAGAGGGAAATTTCTCCGCATCCGACGCCCTGAGGCCGACCATCTCCAGCTTGGCGATGGCGATTTCATTCATCAGCTTGTCAGTGATATCCAGATGCTCGCGCATCAGGAACTGCACATTCTGACGTACGGTCAGCGACGAGAATAGCGCGCCATGCTGGAACAGCACGCCCCAACGGCGCTCGACGGTGCGGCGTTCGCGTTCGCCCGCGCGATCCATATTTACGCCGAAAACCTCAATCGTACCGCCCTGCTTCGGGAACAATCCGATGATCGTGCGCATCAGAACCGACTTGCCGGCTCCGGAACCGCCCACAAAACCGAGGATCTCCCCGCGCTGGACGTCGAGCGAGAGTCCTTTAAGCACCTGCGTATCGCCAAAACCGACACACAGATCGCGAACCTTTATGATGGGATCGTATATCACGGGCTCACATTCCGATCGAAGCAAAGAAAATTGCGAACAGGCCGTCCATGACGATCACCATGAAGATGGCCTTGACGACCGAGTCAGTGGTTTTCAGCCCGAGCGATTCCGCACTGCCCTTGACCCGCAAACCTTCCGTACAGGCGACCAGCCCGATAGCGAGCGCCATGAACGGAGCCTTGATCAGGCCAACCTTGAAGCTGCTCATCGAAATCGCGTCGCGCAGTCTTTCAATAAAGATTTCGGGGCTCATTCCGCCATAAGTGATGGCAACCAGACCGCCACCGAGAAGCGCCGCTATCGAACCGAGGAAAGTCAGCACCGGGACAGCGATGACCAGAGCAACAAGGCGCGGCAGGATCAGCACTTCGACGGGATCGAAGCCCATCGTGCGAAGCGCATCGACCTCCTCGCGCATTTTCATCGATCCGAGTTCGGCCGTGAAGGAGCTGCCAGAGCGCCCCGCAACCATGATCGCCACGATCAGCACGCCGATTTCGCGCATGACCAGGATGCCGACCATATCGACGACATAGGTATCCGCGCCGAACTGGCGGAAATGAAAGAAGCCCTGCTGCGCGATGATACAGCCGATCAGGAAAGTGATCAGCAAAACGATCGGTATGGCCTGCCAGCAAACGCGGTCGAACTGGTTGACCATCGAGGTGAGGCGAAAGGTCGTAGGACGAACTGCAACGCGGCCTATCGCCGTTCCAACCGCCCCCAGCATGTTCACGAAAGGCGCCAACCCGATAAAGAAGGCTTCTGCATTCCGGCCCAGAAGGTCGAGGGGCGTCGTCCAGTGCCAGCGTTTGACAGGCGGCGCATAGTCGGACTGGTTTACGTCCGACATCTCTCGCAAAAGTGGAGCATAATTTTCGTTGAGCCCGACAATGTCGGCATTGCGGCCAGCCTGGCGGAAGCCTCGCATCAGCCGTTCAAGCAGCCATGCGCCAAAAGTATCGAATGCATTGACGTGGGACATGTCGATCGATACAGCCGCCGCATTGGCGCTGCCGGAGGCGTGCCGCTCGACAAGCATTTCCAGCGCATCAGCATAATGCGCTGTCCACGCACCTCTCGCGGACAGTTCCAGACGGTCTCCCTTGACCGAACTTTCCAATTCTGGCGCAGAAGTCATCCCTCTCCCCATAGCGCCCACGGGCAACTCTGTCGAAGATGTAACCTTTAACGCTGTTTCATCAAAAGAATTTTTTCAGTTTGTTAAAATAAAGATTGCAGTACGGGCATAAAATTGCCTCCGCCAACATATAATCCGGGCAGCAGACTAAGACAAAAGCGCTCACCTCCTTGCACAGATTCGACAGACTTCATAAACCTGACACTATCGGCGCAAAGAAAAACCTCGGCTTGGCTTATCACATGAACGCACCCCTTCCGAATTCTCATCCTTCCGTACGCTATGGTCAAATTGGCGTTCTCATCGTCAATCTGGGCACGCCCGACGGAACGAGCTACTGGCCAATGCGCCGCTATCTAAAGGAATTTCTGTCCGACCGCCGGGTGATTGAGGTCAATCCCTTCATATGGTGGTTCATTCTCAATGGCCCCGTTCTGACAAAACGGCCCTTTGCCTCCGGCGAAGCGTATAAGTCGATCTGGAACAAGGAGCGTGATGAATCACCCCTGAGGACAATTACGCGCAGCCAGACCGAAATTCTTGCCAAGGAATTTGCGGGCGAACCGCGCATCCATGTCGACTGGGCGATGCGTTATGGCTCCCCTTCCATAAAATCGCGCCTTACCGCGCTTCAAGAACAGGGCTGCGAGCGCATCTTGCTGGTGCCGCTCTACCCTCAATATTCAGCAGCGACGACCGCAACGGTCTGTGACAAGGCGTTCGATGCGCTGAAGGAAATGCGCTGGCAGCCGACTTTGCGTATCGCGCCACCCTATTTCGATGACCCCGAACATATCGACGCGCTGGTTACTTCGATGAAATCCAGCCTGGATACGCTCGGTTTCGAGCCCGAGGTCGTCATCGCATCGTTCCATGGCCTGCCGCTATCCTATTTCCAGAAGGGCGATCCCTATCATTGCCATTGCGCGAAAACGGCCCGGCTGATGCGCGAGGCGATGGGATGGGACGACAAGAAGTTCGTCCAGACCTTCCAATCCCGCTTCGGCAAGGAAGAATGGCTGCAGCCCTATACGGACAAGACCATTGAGAGGCTTGCAAAGGAAGGCGTAAAGCGCCTCGCGGTGATCACGCCGGGCTTTGCCGCCGATTGCGTCGAGACGCTTGAAGAGATCGCGCAGGAAGGCCGCGAAATCTTCGAGGAACATGGCGGCGAAGTTTTCGCGGCTCTGCCCTGTCTCAACGACAGCGCGGAAGGAATGACGTTCCTGTCATCGCATATCAGGCGCGAATTGCAGGGTTGGCTGTAATCAGCGCTTGAGAAGGGAGAATTCCTCAATTCTCCGCCGAACCATTTGATGCGCCGGGCGCAGATCTTGCCAAAGATGAACCGCCCGACGCCCCCATGCGTATTTGATCCCCGAAGCCGGTTTTTTCATCAAAATTGCTTCCTGACAGCAATGCCGCGCCGGCCGTGCCCGGTATCGCAATCGCTGGACACGCCCCTCTCTCCGACATATTCTTTCACAGCAATGGCTGTAACGCCAAAGCCCGTACTCGCTTCACGAACTGTGTAAACACAGTATCCGTTCATTTGCTTTATGTAGAATGCCACATATATGACCAAAAAATGCGCGGAGCAGGGAGCGAACGCATGAGCGGCTTTACGATTTTTGTTATGACGTTGCTGGTATTGATCGTCGTCACCATCATCTCGACGGCGAAAATCGTACCGCAAGGCTTTAACTACACGGTGCAGCGTCTCGGCCGCTATGTCCGCACGCTGCAACCTGGCCTCAGCATCATCGTGCCTTTCATCGAAACCATTGGCGACAAGGTCGACATGCGCGAACGCGTACTCGATATCCCGACGCAGGAAGTCATCACCAAGGACAATGCCATGGTGACAGTCGACGCCGTCGCCTTCTTTCAGGTTATCGACGCCCCGCAAGCCGCCTATGAGGTCTCCAATCTGACATCGGCGATGCTCAATCTCACCATGACGAATATTCGTACCGTGATGGGATCGCTTGATCTCGACGAGGCGCTGTCCAAACGCAACGAAATCAATGCGCAACTCCTTCATATCGTCGATGAGGCAACCAATCCATGGGGTGTCAAGGTCACCCGCATCGAGATCAAGGACATCGACCCGCCGGAAAACCTTGTTAACGCGATGGCGCGCCAGATGATCGCGGAACGCGAAAAACGCGCTTCGATTCTGGAAGCCGAAGGCGCGCGGCAATCCGCAATCCTGAAAGCGGAAGGTGAAAAGCAGGCAGAGGTGCTATCGGCCGAAGGCCGCAAGGAAGCGGCGTTCCGCGACGCTGAAGCGCGCGAACGGTCTGCGCAAGCCGAAGCTGAGGCGACGCGTATGGTTAGCGACGCCATTGCATCGGGCGACATTCAGGCCATCAACTATTTCGTCGCGAATAATTACGTGGGCGCGCTGAAAGATCTCGCAGCCGCTCCCAATCAGAAAGTGCTCATGCTGCCGGTGGATGCCGCAGGCATCATTGGCGCAGTTGGCGGCATCGCCGAAATTACGCGCGAAGCCTTTGCCGGCTCCAATGGCGGCCAGGACAATGGTGACAAGGCGCGGCGTCCGGCAAACCGACGCGGATCTGTGCCGAGCGTTTCGTCGACATAAGACCTTTAGTGCCGGGGGCGCACATGGACTCCATCGTTAATTATCTGAGCGAAGAACCAGGCTGGATCTGGCTCATCATCGCCGCGACACTGTTCACGCTCGATGTACTCGCACCGGGCTTTTTCATGATCTGGTTCGCCCTTGCCGCGGTTGTGACAGGTGCGCTGGTCTTTCTGATCCCGATAGATACGGTCTATCAGGTGCTCATATTCTGCGCGGCCAGCATCGGTTCGCTTGCCCTTGGCCGCGCGGCATGGGGCGGCAGGCGCGAAGACGAAAGCGACCGCCCTCTGCTGAACCAGCGTACGCAGCAGCTTGTTGGCCGTACCTATAAGCTGGCAACGCCGATTCAGGGCGGAAAGGGCCGCATACTGGCGGGGGACGGGCTGTGGAGCGTACGTGGTCCGGACCTGCTGAAAGGCGAGTTGGTGAAAGTGATCGGAGCGGACGGCACCGAGCTGCTTGTTGTCGCGGCTTCGGATGAGGCCGAACAATCGGCTTCCGAACCAGATTAAAGATCACGAACCGAATCGCGCTCCACAAGCGCTGGTTTCAGAGCGTTCTTGACCTGAATATTGTGCTCATAACAAGTGTTCCGAATGAAGTTCGCAGCGTTAGCGGCAATGTCAGGTACGGGATTCATGATGGTCGTCAGCTTTGGAAATGTATGGAACGACAATTGCGAATTGTCGTAGCCGACAATCGATACGTCGTCAGGCACGCGCACGCCAAGCTCCGCCAGCTTGAACAGCGCTCCGATCGCCATTTCGTCATTGCCGCAGAAGATCGCCGTGAATTCCCACTTTCTGTTCTCCCACAGCTTACTCATGCACATGGCGCCGGATTCGTAGGTATAGTTGCCCTCCACCTTGATCAGATCCAGTAGCCCGTGACGCGTTAGCTCCATTTCGAACCCCGACTGGCGCGCTCTGGCGTCGTCCTTTGTCATTGGTCCCGTGATGCAGGCGATCCGGCCATGGCCGGCTTTCAGCAAACGCCTTGCCGCCATCTCTCCACCGGCGACATGGTCGATGTAGAAGCAATGGTCGCGAACAGGTTCGACGAGACGATTGACAAGCGCGATATTGGGAAACGCCTCGGCCAGACAGACAATCTCGTCATTGGACATTTCCGTACTATAGAGAATCAGCCCGTCACAATCCCACGAACGCAGATAATTGATCGCGTCTCTTTCTCCGGTAGCGCCGCCAGAGCCGCTCGCTACCAATATATGCCGGTTTTCAGCACGGAAGAACTTCTCTACCTGAGCGATCAGCCGTCCAAAATAGCGTCCCTGAAACTCGGGCACCATGACGCCAATGCTATTCGATTTCCGGGAAGCCAGTGAGCGCGCGACGCCATTGGGGCGATAATCCAGCTCCTTCATGACCTCAAGCACACGGGTCCGGGTCTTTTCCGAGACACTTCCCTTGCCTGATATCACACGGGACACAGTGCCGACGCCGACCGAAGCCAACCTGGCGATGTCACTTATTGTAGTCATTCGCCCTCACTACAACCTTGAATAGTAAATATTGTGATAGAAGCGCAACATCAACTTTCCAAGAGCAGATAACACATTTCCAATTCTTGACACTAGTTTGCCTCTATCACAAAGATATGAGTGGAAGCGCTTCCATTTTTCTAATGGGGCACGGAGCAAATAATTTTCAGACTATTTATCAGTTTAGATTACCAGGTAGGTTCATTATCAATAATTCTTAATACACTTGGTGGTTTTATCACTGATAACAAGCTTGGAAACGCTTCCAATTCTGAGAAAAAGTATATTGCTCCGCGATATGACGACTATGGGGTTATTTCCATGATTTTTGTTTCAATTGGGCTGGGAGGAATTATATGAAACGGAAAATCCAGATTCAACACGCGTGTAAAAGCATTGCTTTTGCTAGCATTTTATCATTTTCCATTGCCACTTCACCGTCACACGCAACAGATCTTCTAGACAAATCTCCTCCCTCTTCTGAGCCGGTATTGGCCGATCCATCCAAGTGGAATGAATGGTCTTACGGCAACAGTACGTTGGATTTCCACGGCTATTACCGAATCGGTTATGGCTGGGACCGCGACGGCGAAGCCATGCCTGCATTTCAGGCGCCGGGGTCGCTCGCCAAATATCGTCTCGGTAACGAAGACTTTCAGGGCGGTGAAATCGTGATCGACTACCGCTATTGGCTGGACGGTGTTCCCAGACTTGGCGGACCTGAGAATTCCCGTTTCATTCAGCTTCAGGGACGCTGGGAAGATTTCGAGAGTATCCAGAACCTGGATGAACTCTATCTCGAATTTGACAACGACCACACGAAAGAAATGTTCATCCGTTTCGGCAACTTCCTGGGCGATGGAACACATGCCTGGTTCGGGCGGCGGTTCTATGACCGCAAGGACATTCACATGATCGACCATTTCTGGCTCAACGTGGCCCAGGGGTCGGATTATGGCGGCGGAATCGAAGGCATCAAACTTGATGGCGACAAGACGCTCGACATTGCTGCCTTCTATGCCTATGACGAATCTGTCGAACAGGAAACTGGCGACAATATCGACAGCTATATGTTCGATGTGCGCATGCGTAATCTCATGATTGTTCCCGACGGCAAGCTGACACTGATCGGTCAGGTCGGCTACCGGCCGGAATATGAAGCATCAGCAACAGGCGTCGATCCCGATCCGCAAGACGAATTCGGCTTCGGATTTGGCGCTTATCATGAGCTGGCCAATGTCATGGGCGGCCGCATGAATACAGGCTTCATGTTCCGCCAGGGCGCGGCGCTCGTTCAGAATGACTTCAATTCCCGGGCGCCAACCGAAGATCAGGGCTATGATCTGTCCGAGGCCTTCTCCGTTGAGTTCAACAACGACCTTGTCATCGAACCCAACGAGGACTGGTCTTTGCAATGGGCCTCCGTTGCTCGCTATGAGGATTTCGGCGCTGCGGACCCGACCGCCGGACTGGGCGAAAGCATTCTCTGGCTCTCAACCGGAATCCGCCCCGTGTACTATCTGACGGATAATTTCAATATCGCCTTCGAAAGCGGTATCGACTGGATCGACAATGACCGGCTTGGTGTTTCCGGACATGTCTGGAAAAACACGATCGCGCTGCAGCTCCAGAAACAACGCGGTTACTTCGAACGCCCGGTGATTCGCGCTTTCGCTACCTATGCGAGCTGGGATGATGATCTGAAAGGCGAAGTCGGCGGCATCAATTTCGACGACGACACCTCCGGGATCGTCTACGGCATCCAGCTTGAATCCTGGTGGTAGATTCCCCTGCTCTTTAAACGACAAAGAGCACAATCGAGCCCAAACCGGTCCATCCGGTTTGGGTTTCTTCATTTCTGATCAAACAACGCCCGCGCGCAGCAAATCGTGTACATGGAGAATGCCAACAGGCTTGCTGTCCTCGACAACGAAAATCGCCGTGATTCCCTTCCCGCACGAATTCATTGTCTGTAACGCCGAACTGGCAAGCGTGTTGGGCTGGATGGTCCTGGGCGATTTCGTCATCACCTCTTCCACCTTCTCGCTCAGAAGATTTGCGCTCATATGGCGACGCAAATCGCCATCTGTGATCATGCCGGTCAACCGCCCTTCCACATCGACAACGCCGACACAGCCGAAGCTTTTCTCCGTCATCGTCACAAGCGCTTCGGACATGGTCTGACCCGTGTGCGCAAGCGGCAGTTTCTCAACGCCATGCATGAGATCGGAGGCATAGCGCAGATTCGCGCCAAGCTTGCCGCCAGGATGGAATATCTTGAAATCCGCCGCCGTAAAGCCGCGCGCTTCGAGCAGTGCGATCGCCAGGCAATCCCCCATGGCAAGCTGCATCGCGGTCGAAGTCGTGGGCGCAAGACCGTGTGGGCAGGCTTCGATGGCAACGGGAAGCTCAAGCACGATGTCCGACGCCTTCCCAAGCGCGCTGGTGCTACGCGAGGTGATCGCAATAAGCGGTACATCAAAGCGGCGCGAATAGCTCAGAATATTGCCAAGCTCCACGGTTTCGCCCGACCATGAGATCGCCACAATCGCATCGTCGCGCGTGATCATGCCAAGATCGCCATGGCTGGCTTCGCTTGGATGAACGAAAAACGCAGGCGTGCCGGTTGATGCAAGCGTGGCGGCAAGTTTCTGACCGATATGGCCGCTCTTGCCGAGTCCGGTCACGATAACGCGCCCCGGCCGATCCTGAATAAGGCGCACGGTCTTGTTGAGGCGTTCGCCAAGCTCGGCGGCCAATGCGGATTTGACCGCATTCAATCCGTCGATCTCCAGTTCAATTGTTCGTAGCGCGGAAAGAGTTGCGGATACAGCGGTGCCGCCCCTTTTCTCACCTTTCGTCGAAAGCGTGTCTGGCGTGGGATCCTGACGCATCAATATCTCCCTCAGCGAGGGCTGAATATTGAGGAACGGGCCCTAATTGTCGAGCAGTTTTTGAAGCTCCCGGGCGTAGCGCGCACCGAGCTCCTCATTGCTCAGAGCAAAGGCGGTATTTGCCAGAAGAAAGCCCAATTTCGAACCGCAGTCAAAACTGCGGCCGGAATATTTATATGCGTAAAAGCGCTGGTCTTTCATCAGGCTGGCCATAGCGTCGGTAATCTGGATCTCGTTGCCTGCGCCGCGCTGCTGGGTCGCAAGGATTGCGAAGACCTCCGGCTGAAGAATGTAACGCCCCATTATTGAGAGATTGCTCGGTGCCTGATCGACTGGCGGCTTTTCAACCATATGCGTGATCGGCCAGACAGGCCCCTCGCCAGCTTCAATCCCGACAATGCCGAAATTGGAAACCTGCTCCTGAGGCACTTCCTCAACACCGATCACATTCACCTTGCCGCTGGAAGCGGAAAGCTCATTATAAAGCCGGATCATCTGCGCCATGCACCGTTCGCCCTCGGACTGCACGATCATGTCGGGAAGCAACAGCGCGAACGGCTCATTGCCGACAATGTCTCTTGCGCACCAAACCGCATGCCCCAGACCGAGCGGCTCCTGCTGGCGGGTGAAGCTGGTTTTCCCAGGCTCGGGACGGTATTTTTCAAGCTCCTTCAGGACCTCGGTCTTGTTTCGCTCAAGCAGCGTTTGTTCGAGTTCGAAAGGCTTGTCGAAGTGATCTTCAATAACGCCCTTGTTCCGCCCAGTAACAAATGCAATGTGCTCGATGCCGCCTTCCCATGCCTCGTCCACCACGTGCTGGATTGCCGGCCGGTCGACCACGGTCAGCATTTCTTTCGGCATGGCTTTCGTGGCAGGCAGGAAACGGGTCCCGAGGCCTGCAACGGGAAGGACAGCTTTACGTATTGGCTTGGACATGATTGAAGTTCACCGAGTGAATAAGAATTTGCTCATGGATCGTAAGAGCAAGAAATTATTTATCTCCTAAGAGAAGTTCTACGTCCAGAACGGAGTCGCGAGATTTTTTTCCAACTTATCCCTATGCATATATATCGGATGAGCGTGGAAAACAAAATACAGGCAAATTATTTGCCTGACACATCATCCCCTCCGGTCAAATGATGGAGATGCCGAGAATGTTCCGACGCGAAACCGCAAGATTATCTGCAATATTTGCACTAACGCTCATTCTGGGCATAAGTCAGGCATCTGCACAAGACACGTTCAAGAGCTGGGTTGAGACGCTCTGGCCGGAAGCGAAAGCGGCAGGCGTTTCTTCGGCGACATTTAGACGTGTTTTCGATAGTCTGCGCCCTGACTGCAAACTGCCCGGCATTTTCTGCCCCGGTGAAAAGCGCAAACCGGCGGGGCGCAAACTCAGCGAGCGAACCGGCCTGCCGGAAACCTGCAACAAGGTTACGCAGAAGGAATTTCTTGAACCCGAGAACTATTTCCCGCGCAAATATATGCGCACGCTTGCCCTGCGCGGGCGCAACATTCTGAACAGGATGAAAGCGAAAGATCCACAGACTTATGAACACATTCTGGAGATCGAACGCTCATTCCGGATTTCGCGCTACATGCTCATGGGCCTGTGGGGACGTGAAAGCGCATACGGGCAGGCTGCGATGAAGCATAATGCGGTGCGCGCCCTCGCCTCGCACGCCTATGCAGGCTACCGCCAGAGCTTTTTCCGCGAGCAGCTCATCGCCGCGCTGAAAATGATCGAGGACGGCCACATCGAAATGGGGGCCTTCAAAAGCTCCTATGCGGGCGCGACCGGTTTGACCCAGATTATGCCTGACGAATTTGTTGGCTTCGCAATTGACGGCGATCGCGACGGCAAGCGTGACATATGGAATTCGATCCCCGATTCGATGGCGACGACGGCGAATGTCCTTAAAGATCGCGGCTGGAACAGTGCTGCGCGGAGTTGGGGCTATGAGATCGACCTGCCGGAACCCAGCGAGCGCTTCGACTGCACGATGGAGGACCGGTCCAATCGCTGGCCAATCGGGCGCTGGGAGACGGAGTTCGGACTGAAACGCGTGCCCCGAAACGGCGTCAAACAGCCCGCCTTTCCCGAGCCGGCCAATACCGGCTATCTCGTCATGCCCGCAGGCGCGCGCGGACCGGCCTTTCTCGTCACGGAGAATTTCGATGTGCTGCGCAGCTACAATACATCCGACGTTTATGCGCTTTTCGTCGGCCATATCGCCGACCGGGTGAGTTGCGAAACGAACAGCCGCGAATGCCGCTTTCACAATTCCTGGCCCCGCAATACGCGCAACGACTTCAAATTTTCGGTCGAAACGCTTTGCCGCATGCAGATTGCCCTCAAAAAGCAGGGACATTTGGACGGCACGCCGGACGGGTTGTTCGGCGTTCAGACCCGCGTCGCGCTCGGGCGCTATCAAAAAGCAACCGGACGAAAGCCGGACTGCTATCCGACGCAATCCCTTTACAAGGAAATCATCGGAAAATCACGGTCATAGGCCGGGGTGGCGAATTGGCCGCTTGCAGAGCGCCCGGCCAAGCTGTCAGTGAACGGCGGTTCGACCGCCGTCGCCCCCGGTTTCAGGGCCGTATTTTCGCCAGAACAAACATGATTTCATTCGCTTTGGCAATATGCATAATCATCCGCCGCATTGCGGAGGATCCCTGTTGTGGACGAGTTGAACTTGCACGATCACCTTTCGGAAATTCAGTTTATAAGCGCGACGTCCTTACTCAAGCTTCTTCGAACAAAACACCCGTTTATCGGTCATTATACGGACAGTCTTCTGGTCCTGTGTGCCTACAACTATTTCGCTGATCAAGAACACTGCACGAAAACACAGCAGCTGTTTCTTAACATGGTCGACAAGGATCTTGAGGATTCCTTCGAACTCGATCCCGAAAAAGTCTTAAACAGGTTCAGACAGGACAAGCCTGGTCTTTTCAGGCGCCTGACCCTGGACTCGGCGACGCAGATGATGGACATCGTGCGTGCGCATGATGAGCTCCTCCATCAGGCCATTCTGACCAATCCTGAGCACGTTCCGGACGACCTGTTCGAGCGGCTTGATCGCTGGGTGCGCCGTTCGGCAAATCGGACGCCGGAAGCCGACCGCCGGCCAATAACGTCCCAGACTGTGAATGTCGCTGGCAATAACACCGGCCAACCGCGCTGGCGGAAACACAGAATCACAGCGGCGGCGCTGGGCACAGTGGCGATGATGGCGGGCACGCTCGCCTATCACCATCTGGACGGGCGGAACCAGCATACCGTTATTGCGTCGTCTCCCGAAACCTTGGACGGTCAAGCCAGATACCGGGTCATTGACGGCGACACGATCGAAGCGGATTACGGGGCAAAATATCGTTTGCTTGGCTTCGACGCTCCCGAAACGCGTCATTCAAAATGCGCTGAGGAGCGCGTTCTGGGACAGCAGGCGGCCAAACGGTTGAAAACGCTTCTTGCATCCGGCGAAATCCATGTCATCAAGAGCGGCGGCTTTGACAAACGCGATCGCCCGCTCGTCCGTGTGATCGTGGATGGCCGCGATGTTGGCGAAATCCTCATCAGCGAGGGATTGGCTCTGCCTTATAGCCCCGGCATCTGCAAAAAATGGTGCTGACGTTCCTGCTGAACCTTTGAGGCGAATGCCTTCCGGCAACGGAATTGGCGGCAGGCATTCCAAATAACGAAGCGCCCTATTTCTATTTTAATATTGAAATAAAATTTCATTTCTGGATCGTATACTTATCACTGGCGAAATGTAGTCCGGCGACGGCACTGTGCGAAAATCGGCGGACTTTCAGGAAGAGAAGGCATGATGCGGACGCAACGAAACGGAACGGGTTTAATCAGACAGGCAGCCGCCTGGCTATGCATCTTGACGGGCGCGCTCGCTTTCGGCACCGGCTTGCAGGCCAATGCCCAGACCTCGCAACCCTCATTTGCATTTCAGACGCGCAGCTACATCTTTCCCTTTCCGCAGACGGACCAGTATCAGCTTCATGTGCTGGGCGATTATCTTGCCTCGGGCCTTGCAGACGGGCTGGAAGAAGCCTTCGCCGATGACGGCTCAATCAAGATCATCGATACGACAAAATCCTCCGCAGGCCTGGCCCGTCCCGACCGGACGGACTGGACGTCCGACATCGATCGGCTCACCAGAAACAGCGCGGTTCACATCGCCGTGGTGATGATGGGCGTCAATGACGTTCGCAACATCAATTCGCCCGGAGGACGTGCACGCTGGGACACGCCGGAATGGCGCAATGCCTACGCCAATGAAGCGGACCAGCTGCTGCGCGCGCTGAAAGCGAAGAACATCGCCACATACTGGGTTGGAATGCCAATCATGGCCAAGACCGAGACCAGCGACGCTATGGCCAAAATCAATGACATCATCCGTGAACGCGCTTATATTAACGGTGCCAAGTTCATCGACAGCTGGACCGGCTTTACAGATCAGCTGGGCGGGTATTCCGCATTCGGGCCAGACCTGACCGGGCAGAACTACCGGCTGCGCAACAAGGACGGGGTTAGCTTTACCTCGCGTGGCAACCGAAAGCTCGCTAATTATCTTGAAGTGGTGTTGCGGCGCGATCTGGCGGCGGCGCGCCGCGAAAGGAATATCTCGCTGGCAGGCGACGAGGAAGAGCAGAACAATCTCGTGCCAGGACGCAACCGCAACGTATCACAGGCTGAAAGCGACGGTAGCGATTCGCCCATTGCCGAAAATGATACGCCCGCGAACGAAAATAGCGATGATGCGTCAGGCGATCTGCTCGCGGAAGTGGGACCGGATCAGACTGACGACGTAAACACCCCCCAAATACCCTCGCTCTCGGCCGTTGACCAGGCTGCTCTGTCAGCATTCGCCAGCGGATATGCACCACCAGGTGAAACGATTCTCGGCGAGATCGACGTCGGCGTAACCAGCCTGGCAACCGTCTCTCCTATCGCTGAGCTAAATTCAGATATTGGCGAACGCCGTCTTCCTGTCACTGAGCGGCTCTATTATAAAGTGTTGGTTAGAGGCCAGGCGCTGGACCCAAAACCGGGTCGCGCGGATGATTTTCGGTGGCCAAGAGGCTGAACCCGGCATAAGGTTTTTTCCGGGTGGTAGCGTAAATCGAGGGTAAGAAATCAGCATGAAAGCGTCGGCGAGCTTTCGTTCGGACTTCCATTTTTTCCGAGTGACAACGGTATTTCTCACGGCATTGACCGTATCTGCATGCTATCCGGAGAGCAAATCGAACAGCGGTCCAGACGCGGCGGAGACCACGACGGAAAACGATCCCCGCAATACCAGTGCGGTTGCGGTCCAGGGCGGTGAAAACGCTTCGCGCACTGTTAGCGAAACGGCGATTTTTTCCAGCCAGACCACCAGCCTTTCAGATAATAACGGTGTTCTCCTCGTCCCGTCTATCGAGGACATTCCTGAGGTCCCCGCCAATGTCGCCTTGACGCAGTTTTTCGCCTCGCTCTCCAATCTTGAGCAGCAAAGCGGCGAGCGCCCGGTCACAATCCTGCATGTCGGCGACAGCCATATTGCGGCCGACCGCTTCTCCAGCTCCTTGCGCGAACAGTTTCAAAGCCGGTTTGGCGATGCCGGACGCGGCCTGATGATGCCGAGCCTTTATCTTGCCCGTGGCGTTAAATTTGACCGCGGCGGCAAGTGGAAGGTTTCGCTCAGTACCGGCGGAGCTGAAGGGCCATTCGGCGTAACCGGCGCGAAAGTCAGCTCGGCCGACAACGCTGCGTGGATAAGGCTCACAATGAAGGACAAACCGTTCTCATGGTGTGAGATCACTCTGGATAGCGGCCCGGAAAACGGCACAGTCATGTTCAGCCTTGACGGACAGGTCAAGGAAATCTCAACCACTGGCGAAAACAAAAGCTGGCGGAATATCCGGCTCGAAGGCGGTGCGCGCGAATTGCTGATCCGGCCGAAGGGAGATGGCGAGGTCACGATCCACTCAATTTCGATTGGCGGCAAGAAAACCGGCGTTCGCTACATCAATCTCGGCTTGCCGGGCGCGACCGCGCTGACGCCGCTGCGCTGGGATGTGAACTATCTTGAAAATGACGTGCAGCGTCTGCAGCCTGACATGGTCATTCTGTCTTACGGCACCCACGAAAGCCTACAGGATGATCTGAACATTCCCGATTATGAAGCGCAGGTGAGTGTCGCGATTTCGCGGCTAAGACGGGTCGCGCCAAACGCGTCGCTTATTGTGATAGGCCCTCCCGACATTTCCGTGATGCCCAAATATGCCGCCCGGTCCGGCCGCGCCAGCGATGTCTGCCGTGATCTCAGCCAGTCCGAACGCGCCAATTACGACGCCATGATCTCAGCCGAAGATCCCCGCCTGGCGCGGTGGCACCCGCCGCGGAACCTGACAGCAATCCGGGCGTCCCTGCGCAGGCTTGCAGCAGCTCACAATGCGTTTTTCTGGGACTGGTCCAAACCGATGGGCGGTGCTTGCGGCATTCACGCCTGGGTTCAGAACAAGCCTGCGCTCGCGGCCAAGGATCATATCCATCTGACCGAGGAAGGTTCCCAGCGTTCGGCGCGTATTCTGTTCCGCGAAATCATGACAGCATATGACGCCCGCGCCCGGACGGCATCGGCAGATAAATAATCTGTCGATCTCCTTCCAGCTACACGAAAAAAAGCTAAACCGGATGCTTTCTCTGATGTAGAATGAGCCGCTCAAACCATGTGGCGGACAATAAACGACATGTTCGTATTACCCACGATTCCTGTATTTGTGTGCGCTGTGGCAATGATTACCACAGCCTCCGCTCAGTCTCAGCAACAACGCGCAATCACGATTGGCGTTGTCGACGGGAATGCCGCCAGCCAGAAGCTTGCTCAATCAATCTGCGCATTGGTCAATGGCGGCAGCCCGGAACATGGAATTCTCTGCTCCACGCCATCTCACACGGACGACAAAGCCAACCTCGCCGCACTTCGAACCGGCGAGCAAACAATGGCTGTTCTCATGTCGGACCAGCATGCATTCGCATATGAAGGGCGCGACCGCTTCGAGGGTACGCCTTTTCAGGATATGCGTTCAATCCTGTCCGCCCAGGCGCAAGCATTTACTCTGGTCGCACGCAAATCCGCAGGCATCGCCTCGCTCGATGATCTTAAAAACCGGACGATCAATATCGGTCATCCAGATAAGCCTCAACGCTTGCTGATGAACACGGTCCTGACGGCAAAAAGCTGGGATCTGAGCGAGTTCGCCGCAACGCTTGAGCTAAAAGGCAGGGATCAGATCGCGGCCCTGTGCAACGGCAAGGCTGACGCTGTTGTTTTCGCATCCACGCCCCCTGATCCGCTTGTCCAGGAGGCCTTGGACACATGCAACGCAAGCATCGTTCCCGCCGAGGAAGACGACATTATCAGCCTGATCGACAATACATCGCACTATACCCAAGTCGCGATTCCCTCCGGGACTTACAAATCGCTCGATGATGACGTGAACACTTTCGGACTCCGCTCGACGCTGGTCGCCTCCAAAAGTGCGGACCGGCAACTTGTCTATGACGTCGTGGAGATCATCTTCGAAAATCTGGACAAGCTGCGCAGCTTCGATCCGGCATTCGAAACTCTGGACGAGCTGGATATGACGCGTTCCGGGCTAACCGCGCCGCTCCATAACGGCGCGCTTTATTTTTTTCGCGAGGAAGACTTGCATTGAGCGGGCCGACGGTCCGGCATAATTACAATGTGAACGAGACACCGCACCCGCAGGTCTCCGAAGCATTCGGATTGTTGACCTTGAAGTTCGCCCCGATCAAATCATCGACAAAGTCAATCTCCGAACCGGCAATCAGAGGAAGCGAAACCTCGTCGATTACGACCATTGCGCCCTGCTTTTCCAGAACGTAATCACTTTCGTCCCTGCTGGCGACGAGAACGAAATTATATTGAAAGCCCGTGCACCCGCCCGCATCGATGCTGACACGCAGCATGGCGGCGTCCTTGTCGTTGGCAACGATCTCGCATATCCGCTGTGCGGCGCGGTCTGTCAGAGCGACTTCTGTCATCGTCATATCGTCCAAATCGAATACATTGATGTTGTAGTAAATACCCATTATGGAGATGGTATCTTGAGGGGGTTTGTCAATCATTCCCTTACGCGGACGATCCATTGAGTCGTGGTTTCAGAGCTGAAGGCGAGTATGTCTCTCAATTGTCAATATAATGCACGTAAGGTTGCGCCCTATGCCTGTCAGGCTCACGAGAGTCGCGGCCGATTGCATGGCGAGCCGAGCAATGACATCCGCTCGCCCTATCAGCGAGATCGCGACCGGATCATCCATTCCACAGCCTTCCGCCGTCTGACATACAAAACGCAGGTCTTCGTATACCATGAAGGCGATCATTACCGCACGCGGCTGACTCATAGTCTGGAAGTTGCGCAGATCGCGCGGACGCTGGCCCGCAATCTTGGTCTTGATGAAGATCTTGCCGAAACCATTTCGCTGGCTCACGATCTTGGCCATCCGCCATTCGGTCATGCCGGCGAAGAAGCGCTTCATGACGTCGCAGCCCCTTTTGGCGGCTTCGATCACAATGCTCAAAGCCTGCGCACCGTCACCAAGCTGGAGTGCCGTTACGCTTCATATGACGGCCTCAACCTGACCTGGGAGACGCTGGAGGGGCTGGTCAAGCATAATGGACCGCTCCTGGGCCCTGGCGGCAAGCCTGTCGAGCGCTATGCGGCCGAGGGACTTCCGGCCGCGATCGTGGAATATGGCGAAAGTCATGATCTCGACCTTGCAAGCTATGCGTCCGCCGAAGCCCAGATTGCCGCGCTGGCCGATGACATCGCCTACAACAACCATGATCTTGACGATGGCCTTCGCGCGGGACTGATCCAAATCCGCAAGCTGGAAGATCTGCCGATGATCGGCAAGTTCATCGCCGAGATCAAACAGCTATACGGCGAGATCGCCGATAGCCGCCTGATCTACGAAGTCAATCGACGGCTGATAAGCGCGATGGTGTTCGATGTTGCCTCCGAAGCATCAAAACGCCTGGCCGCGCTTGATCCAAAATCGGTAGACGACATTCGTTCCGCTCCCGATACGGTGGTAAGTTTTTCGGATCCGATGCGCGCCGATCTGTGCATATTGCGCGAGTTCCTCTTTGCCGAGTTTTACTATCATCCGCGCGTGCGCAGCGTTATGGACGATGCACAGAAAATCGTACGCAATCTCTTCGCCTATTTCCTTGAGAACCCTGAGAGCCTCCCCGATGAATGGCGTGAGCGGGCATTGACCAGGGAAAAGGGCCGCGTCGTTGCAGATTTCGTCGCGGGCATGACAGATCGCATGGCGCTAAAGACCCATCAGCGGCTATTTGACGACACGCCCCAATTGCGCTAGCCGGTTAGTAAGTCAGCGGCGGGCGGACGCCGCATTCTGGATTATTTGCAATGAACATATTCAAAGATTTCGAGGCGCGGTTTCTCGCTGCGGCGAACACGCTCAAAGCCAAAGGCATTTTGCCGGAAGAGCTTGATGTAAGCCGAATGACTGTCGAGCCTCCGCGCGACGCCTCGCATGGGGACATCGCCTCCAACGCCGCGATGATTTTTGCAAAGCCGGCCGGCATGCCGCCGCGGGATCTGGCCGCGCATTTCGTCCAATCCTTCAGCAACGATCCCGATGTTGCAAAAGCTGAGATTGCCGGTCCCGGTTTCATCAATCTGACCCTGATAAAGAGCTATTGGCCGAACTTCCTGAGATCCGTTCTGACGGCCGGCGAGGATTTTGGACGCTCCGACATGGGCGGGCGCGAGCCGGTAAATGTCGAATTCGTTTCCGCCAACCCGACCGGACCGATGCATGTCGGCCATTGCCGCGGCGCGGTGTTCGGCGATGCGCTGGCGAATTTGCTCGACCATGCTGGCTATAAGGTCACACGCGAATATTACGTCAATGACGCCGGCGCGCAGGTCGATGTCCTGGCGCGTTCAGCCTATCTGCGTTACCGCGAAGCACTTGGCGAGACAATCGAAATCCCCGAAGGCTTCTATCCCGGCGACTATCTTTGCGCAGTCGGCGAAGCGCTGAAAAAGGACCATGGCGAGCGCCTCAGCAATATGGACGAAT
>JAHQVI010000032.1 GCA_019634405.1 Hyphomicrobiales bacterium | reverse complement strand
TTGCTCGCCAATCTGTTTCGCGCCGCAAACGTTCCGACAGCCAAGGCGCGGCAAATTGCAGACGCCATGCTTGACTGGCGAGACACAGACAGTCTAAGACGTCTCAACGGCGCGGAAGAACAAGACTATCGGCGAGCGGGTTTATCCTATAGGCCACGCAACAGACCTTTCCCGGTGGTCGAGGAAATGAAGCTGGTGCTTGGAATGACCCCTCAGATTTTTGCGAAGGTGGAGGCCGGCCTAACGGTTTACTCTGGTAAATCGCGCGTTGACGTCCGCATCGCATCGCCGCTTGTGAAACAAGCCTTGCGCGGCGGCAATGCTGCTCCATCAGCAGCGAATTCGAGCTTGGGACCGTCACCGGAAACTGAACCCATAACGCAGTCGCGAAGCGGAAATGCGTATCGCATCCATGTGGAGTTTGTCTGGAAATCAGTGCCAGTTATACGAGAGGCCGTCATACGGTTCCGCAGCGATCGGAGTGATCCCTACTGGCTGATAAGATGGCAATAGCTGATTGCATCCATCAGAACCACCACCCTCAGCATACGTGCCACAAGCACATAAAACTCTACAATTCTTTATATCGGGCTGGACAAACCAGCAGAGCAGAAGCAACAACACAACAATAGGCTGCATACAAGGTGCAGGATTTGCGCGCCTTGCTTCTCTGGTTCAAGTTTGGGGAGTGAACCAAAGACGCAGCTTGCAACGCCCGGACGCATCGGGCCGTAGCTGAAAACCTACAGAGTCAAGCCGTGGCAATGCCACAATCGCAGCTAATGCGCTCACCCGATCCGGATAAATCGCTTCATCGTGTGCCGTTAGCTTTTCTGAACGTGCAATATCCAGCTTGTCGGATGCCCTTTCCAAATAGGCAATGAGCGTCTGTATTTCTTCGTGTTTGGTATCTCTCGCTATCCGCTCTGCAACTTCAGCAGCGTACATCAGCGATGCCGCCGCAGTCGTAATGACCGTGTGCAATTCGTGATCGTCTGGCAATTCCGCCCCCTATCGTGACCAGGTTCTGCGTTAACAATTATCGACTACGTTCAATTGCAATTCAACCTATTAAATTTATTTAGACTACATTCGATATCCATGCTTCGAATGAATGATAGTGAGCGTGCTGCTACAATCAACGCGCCATGACTACAAACAACACGCCTGCGCCTAAGCGCCCCTATCCTGTGAACGTTCGGCTAGATCACGATCTACGCGAACGGCTAAGCCGCATTGCCCGTGAGCAAGATCGGTCGCTATCGCAATTGATGTATATTGTTGTGCGGGATTGGGCTGCCGAATATGAACGGCGCGAGGCTGAAGACCATAAGAAGGATTGAGGCCGGGCGAAAAAGCCAACTGGCTGGCGTCAAGCTCCGCTAATTGTGTAATGCGGTTGCCTGTAGTCACACCACAGTCACACAAACACGCACTCATAGTCACACGAAATATGAGCGTCTATTAATCCATTGATTTTTAAGCGATTTTTGGTGACCTCGACAGGATTCGAACCTGTGACCCTCAGATTAGGAATCTGATGCTCTATCCTGCTGAGCTACGAGGCCGACTGCAATTTGATACAGCCATTTACGGGTGACCGGGCGATGAGGTCAACCCTGAGCGCACCAGCTTTTTGGTGGGGCTTAGACTTTCCTTAAGTATTCTCCCCGGATTGAGCTGGGTCCGACCTTGAGCTATTCAGGATCAAAACAAGAACATAGAGAAATTCAAGAGCGTTTTTTGTGTATTGCGATGTTGGCGTGTACGAACTATCTGATCGGTTTTATTGTCCTGCAGTTGATCCTCATCGCAGGTTCCCAAGTGCAGGCGGCATGCGAGGGGACGGAAGAAGGACCCGGCATCGTTGCGGAAATTAGTGGCGGCGAAACGCTTGTGCTCGATGACGGGCGAGCTATCCGTCTGATCGGCGTTCTGGGGCCGAAACGCGCCTCAAACGGGCCGGCTTCGGAAGCGCGTACAGCAATGGAAACAGCTTTGTCCGAAATGACGCTCGGCAAGCGCGTTTCGGTGCATACGGGTCAGCGGAAGCGGGATCGCTACGGAAGGCTGCTCGCTCACGTCATGCTGATCGACGAAAACGGCGATGTGAAAGATTGGGTACAGGGCAAGCTTGTATCAGATGGTTTCGCCCGCGTTATCTCTTTCGCGGATAACCGATTGTGCATTGCTGAATTGCTGTCGATCGAAGACGACGCACGACAGGCGCGAAGCGGTCTGTGGGGTAATGGTTTTTTTGCCGTGCGACCGGCGATGGCGGAGGATTTGCTGTTTCGTCTCGCGCAAAGCTATGAGATTGTCGAGGGGCGGGTCGTCGATGTTGCCTCTCTCAAGGGGCGAACCTATCTTAATTTCGGTAAGAACTGGAAGCGTGACTTCACAGCTTTTATCCCGGCCAAAGCAGCCGGAATGTTCGCCCCTGCGCAAAATCAGGAAAGTTCCGATAAGCTTGCGGATCTGGCCGGAAAGCAGATCCGCGTGCGCGGTTGGCTGAAAAACTACAACGGCCCGTCCATTACGATCTCGCATCCGGAGCAGATCGAGATTGTCGAACAAGATAACGTCGCGCCGCAATGAAACAAAAGCTAAATCAGGATCAGAATGATAACAAAGAAGAAGATCGTCGCGATGATTAGCGCCTGCCTCTGGTTTGCAACCAGATCCTCAAAAATTGGCTGAATATCGAGTGCTTCCGCTATTAGCGAGGCGAGGAACAACACACCAAGCAGGCCAAGAACATAGAGGCCGGCTGGAAGATGAATGCAGTTGCACCGGCTGGCTTCCAGCCACATCACTCCGACCAGCGTTCCCGCAAACAGGAACACGACGAAGGCGAAAACTCCCAGCACTATAATGAGCGCAAAGCGCCCAAGATCTTCGGCCGTCATTACAACCCCGCTACCCTCAAGAGGACCAGCTACAAGATACACTTTTCAAAAGATTTGAATAAAAGCGTTAAGATCGGGTTGCGCCAGACAAAAAATCTCTCAGGCGGCTTTCCACTTGATCGAACAGCCAATTGACGCCGTCTGCTCGCGCGGTCCTTCGCCGGATTCGGCAACCTGCTTCATGGCCTCGAACAATTCGCGCCGCGCATCCGGGATACCGCGCGTGCCGCTCGCATCAAGCCGTCCGCGATATTGCAGTTTGAGGTCGGCGTTGAAACCAAAGAAGTCCGGCGTGCACACCGCGCCGTAAGCGCGCGCGACCTCTTGATTTTCGTCATGAAGGTAAGGAAACGGAAACTGGTTCTGATCCGCAAACAGCACCATATTGTCAAAGGAATCGTCCGGATGGCTCACCGCATCATTGGCGTTGATCGCAACGGTTTCGACGCCATACGCCTTTAGCTCGATTGCATCGCGGACGATCCGATCGATTACGGAGCGGACATAGGGGCAATGGTTGCATATGAACATGACAAGCACGCCACGCGCGCCGCGAATATCGGAGAGGCTGTAGCGCCGCCCATTCGTCGCCGGGAGCTCAAATTGCGGCGCATCCCATCCAAAGTCGCACACATCGGCTGTCGTCGGCATCGATCGCTCTCCATGATCATTGCAGGATTCGTCATTGGCAACATATGACAGCTTTTAATATATTTCAAAGCATGGCTCGAAAATCTGTTGACGCATAGACATTAGTCTTGTCATAATATTGATATTAGATATAGGAGGTCTAGAAAAATGACCCCGCCTAAGGTGAATAAACCATCCTGATCGCGAATAGATTGAAAAACGTCAGGATAGGCATAGATAAACAATCAGAACGACTTAACGGATGCTCGTCCATAGTGTTAAGTATTATAACATGATGGATTGAGTGCTGTAATTTCTGGATATACCCAGACAGGGCGCAACGGAAATTTGTCCTTTCAAGGCCGGATTGGCTGTTTAGTCATGGGCAATCAAGCGCAGTATTCTTTGTTATGTGCCCGATGCAAACGGCTCCGGATCGCAAAGCAAACGCCGTTGTCTTAATGAGACAAGCCCATTGAAGGCCTCGTTGGCATTGACCAACGAGGCTTTGTCCGTCACAGCCAATATTCATCTCCAGCCCGTATGCTGAAACCGTCTTTATCTGACACGCCATAGGGAAGCGCACATCTTCGGGATGGGACCTTGTCCGTACATTATTGTTTAATTTCAGTATTCGCCATTGCCGTCTTCCTTATCCCGCCCATTTCGCCGGCCGGAGCCGCGCCGGAATACACCTGGCCCAGCGCGGCGGAAAACATCTCTGGCGGCCTGAAACGCCGCATAGCAGCGCCGCGCGGTTACGAGCGGATCCCTGTTGAAGCGGGCAGCTTTGCCGAGTGGCTGCGTAATCTGCCGGTCCGCCCTGATGCTACGCCGATACGCCTCTATGATGGCCGCCTTCGCGCGACGCAGGACCGCCATGCCGCCGTCATCGCGATCGACACCGGCAATCGCGATCTTCAGCAATGCGCGGATGCGGTCATGCGATTGCGTGCCGAATATCTGCTTTCGATTGGTCAGACGCGAAAAATCGCTTTCAACTATACCAATGGGCAGCGCGTGCGCTATCGCGGCAAACCCGGGGATCGCAAGGCCTTCCGCCGCTACATGACAGGCGTTTTCGCCTATGCGGGCACCTATTCCCTTGAAAAACAGCTACGCAAGGTCGATCTGAAAGATATTCAGATTGGCGACATTTTTATCAAGGGCGGTTTCCCGGGGCATGCAATGATCGTGGCTGATATAGCGCGGGACAGGCTAACCGGAAGCAAGCGCTTCCTCCTGATTCAGAGTTTCATGCCCGCTCAGGACATGCATGTTGTCAAAGCGCCGGGCTCCAGAACGGGTTCGCCCTGGTATGACATGCCCGAGCCTGATGGTGAACTGCTCACGCCGGACTGGATTTTCCCGGCGAATACGCTACACAGATTTGCGGATTAATGGCTTATCCATGGGCGTGCCGTACGTTTTGGTTAAAATTGTCTGGCGCAAACCCAATGAGACAATACGCTGCAGGCAATTGCGGCAGTAGATGCACGAATGCATCGTTTTGAATTCTTTGTCAGCCATAAATGCATCAATGTTTCGCTCGCCGCCTGTGCCTTGCTATATATAAGCGAAACTTACCGGGGACTGCTGACTTGACGGCTTGGCTTGCTATTATTCTGCTTATCGGAGCGGTCATTGCTCTGGTTGTCGCGCGTGACTCTGACACGATCATCGGGCTCGCGCAGGACGATTTTGCCCGCGTTGTTTACGGGCTTGCCATTCTGGTTTTTCTTGCGGGCGTTTTCTCATCGACGCGCGGACGATATTTGCAGGCCTTCAAGCATTTGACGGGCTGGCTGGCCGCCATGCTTGTCCTTGTCGGGATCTATTCCTATCGCGCCGAGCTTGCGGTGGTCGCTGATCGTGTCGTTGGCGAGTTGAGCCCGCGCGGCACACAGGTCAATGTGACGCGCAGCTACGGCACGCAGGCGGTGCGCATCAAGAAGGGCTGGAGCGGCCATTTCGTCGCCAAGGCGGAAATCGGCGACAAGCCCGTCAGCATGATCGTTGATACCGGCGCATCGACTGTCGTGCTCAGTCACGAAGACGCCAGACGGCTTGGCATTCGCACACATGATCTTCGCTATACCGTCAATGTGCAGACCGCAAACGGCGCCTCCGAAGCCGCCCGCGTTTATCTGGACAACATTTCCGTTGGTTCCGTTGTCATTCCCAATGTTGAAACACTCGTCGCAAAGCCCGGAAGTCTTCATCAAAGCCTGCTTGGTATGAGTTTCTTAAGCCGTTTGCGCTCATATGAATTCGCAGGTGATTATTTGGAGCTACGCGAGTGAGTTGACGGCCGGGCCGGTTGATGAAATTCGCGTATATTTATGGATTCAGGAGACGAGGGGCATGGCATTCTGGGGCGGGATGCGACGTGCGTTCAAGGAGGCTGGCCTATGGCTGGCGGCGGCGGGCACGGCGATTTTCAACTTTTACTTTTTTGAGGACACTTACCGCGTGATCGAGCACGGCTGGCCAAAACTTCAAGCCAGCATTGCCGGAGATCATTTGCCGCGCATGAGCGGCTCCGACATTACCAATTCGATCGACACGGCCCGGTCAACGCCCGCAAGTGAAGGCCCGGCCAGAACGGCGGGCTTGCGTCTGACGGATACAACCGATCTTGACGATCTCGTCAATCGCGTGTCGCGTCCGGAGCGGCGCGTAAAACTAACCGCCAATGATTACGGCCATTTTGTTGCTCAGGCGGAAATCAATGGCACAAAGGTCGAACTGCTGACCGATACAGGCGCGACTTATGTTGCGCTAAACTACAAAACGGCGCGGAGCATCGGTCTTAGAAGCGGCGATCTGCAATTTACCAGCCAGTCCAGCACGGCCAACGGCATAGCGCGCGTTGCCCCCATCACGATCGATTATCTTCGTATTGGCAGTATTGTTCTGTACGATGTCGAGGCGGTGGTCGCCGAGCCGGGCAAGATGCCTCAAAACCTGCTCGGAATGAGTTTTATCCGGCGTCTGGCGGGCTTTGAGCTGAGCGGAAATTCGCTGAA
>JAHQVI010000031.1 GCA_019634405.1 Hyphomicrobiales bacterium | reverse complement strand
TTGCTCGGCACGTGGTCACCCCGGACAGCAATTTCGTCACCGGCCAGACCATCAATGTGGATGGCGGAAAGATCAATCTCTAGTGGTTTGCCCCTGACATTTGGATGCCGTTTCCCGCGTTCAACTTCAAATTCCAATGAAAAACGCGCTGGCTCCGGAGCCGTATTCGGATAAGGAATGGCTGAAGGCTTTGCGTGAGATTGAGTTGCAACTTGCTGGCGGCGGGATACGCCGGTCGGCGGTTGCACTCCGGCGGTTCAGCTCAGAAACTGTGCGCAAATTTTCGGGCAAATCCGGCGTATAAACAAATAGATAGAGCGCCGGAGCCGCGTCCGGCCAAAGATCTGGCGCTGGGGCGGTTCGGTTGTCCGCCCGGCATTGCCGTACCTTCCAATCCGATCCCGATTTGGCCGTGACGCGCATGATGATCTAAGCGGTTCAGCCTGTTGTCATATTTGTGAAACGCATATTATCTGCACATGGGTTACGCTGACGCAAACGCCAAAAAGGAGTAGCCTGTGCCGAGCTATCGCTATCCCGTCCCGCCAGCATCGGAAATCACACCGCGCAACATCTTTCTGAACCGCCGCAGTTTCATAACCGGAGGAGCGTCCGCCATTGCGCTGGCCGCGTCGGGCGTGAATGTCCTGGCGCAGGATCAGGACGCCCGGAAGCTGAATGCCGTAGCAAGCGCACTCTCAACGGATGAGGCGCAGAACAGCTATGAAGACATCACGACATACAATAATTTTTATGAGTTCGGCGTCGACAAGAGCGACCCGGCCCGCTACGCCAATCAGCTCACGACGGATCCCTGGACCATCAAGGTTGGCGGCCTCGTCAATAATCCGCGCGAAGTCGGCATTGAAGAGCTTTTGACCGGCTATGATCTGGAGGAACGCGTTTACAGGCTGCGCTGCGTTGAGGGCTGGTCGATGGTTATCCCCTGGGTCGGGATTTCTCTTGCCAGCCTGATCGACAAGTTCGATGTGCAGGGCAGCGCCAAATATGTGGCTTTCGAAACGCTTGAGCGTCCCTCTGAAATGCCGGGGCAGCGCGCCATTTTCCCGGTCCTGCCATGGCCTTATGTGGAAGGGCTGCGGATGGACGAGGCGAAGCACCCGCTGACGATCCTCGCCGTCGGGCTCTACGGCGAGGTCTTGCCGAAACAGAACGGCGCACCGGTGCGGCTCGTCGTGCCGTGGAAATATGGCTTTAAGAGCATCAAGTCCATCGTCGCCATCAATTTTGTCGAAGAAGAGCCGACGGCGACCTGGCATAAGCAGGCCCCGAGAGAATATGGCTTTTATTCCAATGTGAACCCGAATGTGGATCACCCGCGCTGGTCGCAGAAAACCGAGCGGCGAATTGGCGGCGGATTGTTTAACCAGCGGATCGACACGCAGATGTTCAACGGCTATGAGGAACAAGTGGGCTCGCTCTATGAGAATATGGATTTGACCAAGTTTTTCTGATCCGATGACACAGTCCCGCCTTTGGACCGCTCTTCCCGAATGGGCGCTATATCCGCTGTTTCTTGCGCCCGCGGTCTATCTGTTTGCCGCCGCGTTCATGAATGCGCTTGGCGCTGATCCGCTCAAGGCGCTGGAAAACCAGCTCGGCGAGTGGGCTTTGCGATTGCTCATACTCGGGCTCGCTGTCACGCCGCTGATGCGGCTTGCACGGATCAACCTGGTAAAGTACCGGCGCGCGATCGGCCTCAGCGCCTTCATCTATGTGAGCCTTCATCTGCTCGTCTATGTCTGGCTCGATCAGCAACAGAACTGGTCGGCGATCTGGCAGGACATTGTTAAGCGCCCCTATATCACCATCGGAATGACGGCCTTTTTGATGCTCGCGCCGCTTGCAATCACCTCGAACAGGCTGTCCATCCGCAAGCTGGGCGCGCAAGGCTGGCGCAGATTGCATCGGCTGGTCTATGTCGCGGCCATCCTCGGCGCGGTGCATTATCTCCTGATCGTCAAGGCGTGGCCGCTTGAGCCGATTGTCTATTTCGGACTTATCGTGTTTTTGCTGGCTTTGCGTCTTGTTCCGGCGCGGCGATCGCCAGGAAGCCGGAAGCGCGACCCCGCAAATGCCTCGCTTGGCGCAAGCCGATAGCAGACATTTATTTGATCTGTATTCGCCCTCCCCAGTTTAAGCGAAGCCGTTGGCGGTCTTTCAGCCCTCCCCAGTCCCCTGCGGTTCCGGTTGACGGGACGAATTGCGTCTATCAGCGCCGCAAATTCCCACAATAGCCCGCAGTTTTGCCTTATATGGCAGTATGATGTGTCGGCGTGAATGACCCGGGAGAATTAATGTTACATTTCAGCCGTTTCACTCTTGGCGCTTCATCAGATTCGAGCGGTCGCGCCATTCCTGCCTTGTTGTCCCTGGCCGTGATGGCTTTCGGAGCGATGATCTGCGTCACTCCGGCACAGGCGAAATATCAGCAGCTTCCAGAAGGCCGCATTTCCATTGACATTGGCGAAGCGTTCGTCCCGTCAGAGGATTTTTCCGGCTATGTCGACAAGAAGACGGGAGCTTCTATTGCCGTCATCGAGCTGCCGGCGTCGGCTTATGACAAGCTTAAGGCCATCCCGGATAGCGAAGAAGCGCTTGAAAACGAAGGCTTTGGCGGTATGAAAAAGGCTGAGCTGAAGGATCGCGAGGGCGTCTTTATATATCTTGTGGGCGATCAGGACACGCCTGCGGGCGAAGTTACCAAATTCGTGCTGATGTTCGGGGAGAGCGATCTGTCCGGATTGATCGTCGCCAACGTGCCCAAAACCGCGATGAAAGACGGCCAATATAGCCGCAAGGGCGTCGAGGCCATTCTCGCAAAGGCGATCGTGCGCGAGCCGCCGGACCCGAATGCGATATTCCGCTTCGACTATCTGGGGCCTTTCGTCGAGGCATTCGATCATGGCGGCATGACGAAAGCCTACAACGTGTCGGGCAACAAACCGAATCCCGGCGAAAACCGTCTGGTTGAGGAAACGGTTCTGATGGTCTCGTCTTCCATTCACGGTGACGAGATCGATGTTGTGGAGCAGGCCAAAAAGTCCTTCATGGAGCTTGGCGGCATGAAGGACCAGCAGATCGTCGAGGAGAAGTCCGTCGAGATCAGCGATCTCAAGGGACATCAGATTATCGGCGAAGTCACGGACGAGGATAGCGGCAAGAAGATTTCAATCAACCTTGTGCTGATATCTGGAAAGCCTTTCGGCTCGTTCATGTTGCTGGGCAGCGTGCCGGTCGACGACAAGGGCTCTATGATGCCCGAGGTGGAGAAGGTAATCGCCAGTTTCGAGCTGATAAAATAGACATGTGTTCGTGGCGCTTCCCATCCCGCCAGGCCAGGCGGCAATGAATGTTGCCGGCTGCGCTATGGAGCCGGCGTTTCAAATTGCCGATATCACTCATTCATATCGGCAAAGCAATTCGCTCTGCAACAGAGCTTGAAAATTGAAGGTGAAATGGCTGTTTGCGCCGGCAAGCATGGATGTTGCTATTGCTAACAGGGGGCTAAGACGTTAGTCTCGGGCCCAACTTTGCTCGGTTGATGAGCATCCATCGGCTCTGGTCAAGCCATATGACATTCAGCCGCCTGTTTTAGGGGGCGGCGGCTTGCATTGGCGCGCTTCTGTCTTCCGCAAAGGCTGAATCTCACCGCAAACCTGACCTATGATCGTTGACTCATGCGAATCGCATGCATCGACGGCGTCCTTCAAAGGAGCAAGAATGGTACATGCAGGCTTCTTTGACCGGGCAGGGCCATTTCCACTGTCACATATTGCCCAGCGCGTTGAAGCTGAAATCGCGGACAAGGACAGCTCGGTTGAAATTACCGACATTCGCACGCTGAACGATGCCGGTCCGAACGATCTCACCTTTCTGGATAACCGGAAATATCTGCAGCAACTGGCAAGCACCAGTGCGCGCGGATGTATCTTGTCCGCAAAACACGCAGACCGGCTTCCCGTGGGTACCGCCGTCGTCGCAACATCGGCTCCATATGTCGCCTTTGCCCGAGCCCTGTCGTTATTTTATCCAGATTCGCTGCGCAGCAAGGTGGCGACGTCGCCTTGGGAACAGGATGGCAAGCTGGTTCATCCAACGGCGCAGATTGCTGAAAATGTTGTGATCGAGCCGGGAGCGGTGATCGGACGCGAAGCCAGTATAGGCCCGGGAACGATCGTCACCGCAGGGGCCGTTGTTGGCTATCGTGTCGTAATCGGCGCGGAGTGCTATATCGGCGCTGGAGCGAGCATCACTCACTCTCTGATCGGTGACAACGTCATTATTCATGCAGGCGCGCGCATCGGGCAGGACGGATTCGGTTTCGCCATGAGCGCGAGAGGTCACGTCAAGATCCCGCAGATCGGCAGGGTGATCATTGGCGATAATGTTGAAATCGGAGCCAACTCAACGGTCGACCGCGGCTCCCTCTCCGATACCGTCATCGGCGAGGGGACGAAAATCGATAATCAGGTCCAAATCGCTCACAATGTTCGTATCGGGCGTCATTGCGTCATTGTTGCGCAAAGCGGTATAGCGGGGTCCTCCGAGCTGGGCGACTTTGTTGTCATGGGCGCGCATTCAGGCGTGCTTGGCCATATCAAGGTTGGCAGCGGGGTACAGATCGCATTTATGGGACACGTCAAGGATGACGTGGAGCCGGGCGCCAAGATCGGCGGGGCTCCGGCGCGTCCGTTTCCGGATTGGGCCCGCGAAGTCGCCGCCGTCAAGCGTCTTGGCCAAGCGGGGCGGCGCGTGACGGGAAACAAGAGCTAGGCGTTGCCGGTCAGAGCGCCGGACCTTTAGTGGATCATGTCTGTGGCGCTCTGTCTTTTTTGTTCAAGCAGCGGACTTGCCCGAGAACCAGTGTCCACTTTTCGGTCCGGTGCTGTATTACGGCGCTGACAATCCACCGCGCAATTGGCAGGCGTCGGATGATAATGGCGTGCTCCGTGGTTGCTGCCGGCCACTCGCCGCGCGAGGAACGCAGGGCGGCGCGCGCCGTCTTACTCGAACCCGTAAAGCCGTACTGGATTGTCCACCAATATCCGCGTTCGTACAGCCTCATCCGGGGCCCATGCCAGCAGGACATCGAGCAATTCGGCGTCGTCGGGATAGGTCTCCAGCGTGGTGCTGACATGGGGCCAGTTGGACGCCCATAGCATGCGCTCCGGTGCGTGGGCGATCAGGCGGGTCGCCAGCGCGCCGACGTCGGAATAGTCGGGGCGGCCCGTTTTTGACGTCTCATAGGCGGCGGAAATCTTGACGTAGCAGTTGCCGCGATCGACCAGCTCCAGAAGTGCCTTGAATTCCGCGCTGTCCGGCGAAACCGGTTCGAGGAACTTGGCGGTATGGTCGATGACGTAGTCGCCCCGAACCTTTTCAAGCCGCTCTTTATACTGAAGAATATTCCGGCCGTCGAACTGCACGATCGGATGCCAGCCGACCGGCGCAATACGGGCGTTTACGGGCAGAAGCCAGTCGAGCCCGAGCGGGCCGCCCAGTTGCATGATGCGGACGCCGCGCACGCCAAGCCCGTGCAACCGCTCCAGTTCGCCGTCGCTGATGTCGGGTTTGATGCAGACAATCGCGCGGGCCTTCCTGTCGCCCATCTGCTCAAGGGCGTGAAGCGTGCAGCGATTGTCCATCTGGTGTGCATTCGATTGTACGATTACGGCGCGTTCGATCCCGAGCCGCTTTTGAACGATGCCGTAGTCTGTAACCGTTGCATCCTCCGGGGCGGGCGGTCCGCCGGGCTGACCCGGATATTGACTCATGTAAAAATGGATATGCGTATCGACAACGCCGGATGGCGTCTTCAGTTTCGGCTCGGCTCCCTCAAGCGGTCTGGACATGGTCAATCCCTTCCTGTCAATCTTGTTTCATGGCGTATTGCCGAAGCGCGTCACGATTGATCTCGATGCCGAGACCTGGCCCCTCGGGAACCGCGACGATGCCTGCGTTATGTTCGATGGGTCTGGTCAGTACGGCCTGCCTGAATGGATTGTGGGTGCGGTCGAACTCCATGATTGGCTGGCGCGGTTCGTGGCGAGGCGGCGTATCCGGAATGGAGGCGAGATAGTGCAGGGCGGCCGCAATGGCGACGCCGGTGCCCCAGACATGCGGGATCAGCCTGATACCTGCCGCACAGGCCATATCCGCGATCTTTCTGCCTTCGGTGAACCCGCCAACGCCGCAGATATCGGGCTGTGCGATGTCGATGGCTTCCGCCGCAAAGACTTTCTGGAATCCCCAACGCGTGTACCAGGTTTCGCCGCCCGCGACCGGGATCGTCTGGGCGGCCCGGATCTGGCGGTATGCTGAAAGATCTTCCGGCGCGACAGGTTCTTCGAACCAGCCGATCCTGCAATCGGCAATGGCGCGCGCCAGTTCGACGGCCTCGATGACGTCATAGCCGTGATTGGCGTCGATCATGAAGCCGGCATCCGGCCCGATCGCCTCGCGCACGGCGCGGATCGCTGCGATGTCTTCGACAACGCCATAGCCGATCTTGATTTTCACGGCCGTGAAACCTTCCCGTATATAGGCGGCCGTTTCCTCGGCGAGATAGGACGGGCGGTCGCCGGACAGTCTACGG
>JAHQVI010000030.1 GCA_019634405.1 Hyphomicrobiales bacterium | reverse complement strand
GTCAGATTGGATTGGCGTCCCGCGCTCGGCTATGCATATGCTTTAGCAAGGGTGAAAACGGCCAGGCGCCTCGCCGCCGAACGCTTACCGGAGCGGACCGAAACCATGCCATTCTTACCAGCCGGATAAATGGTCCGTTAAAATCCGTTCTCTACATTTTAAGCAAAGCGGGAATACCTCGCCCAATGCGCCCGCCTCGCCGCGGTGGCAGCCGCCCATGCACAAGCGGCAAAGCGCATGAAACTGCAAAATGCGCCCCATCTGGCGATCGATCTGGTCAATGCCTCCACCACCGTCCCCTTCGCAGACGCCGTGGAACGGGAGCAACAGACCTTTCTGTCCTTACGGACATCCAGCCAGGCCAAAGCGCTGCGCCATGTCTTTTTCGCCGAACGCGCCGCAAAGACGCCGGACTGGCTGAAACATGTCAAACCGGTTGAAATCCGGAAAGCCCTGGTCATCGGTGGCGGGACCATGGGCGCTTCGATCGCATATGCCCTCAACACGGCGGCAGGCATTGGCGTGACAATTATTGAACGTGACCGGGACGGCGCCGAACGCGCAAGCTCGAATGCCAAAGAACTGATCAACGCAGCATTACAACGTGAACTGATTGACGAAGAGAAAGCGGCGGACATTCTGGCGCGTATCGCGATTGTGACCAGCTTCGACAGGCTCCCGAATGCTGAACTCGCGATCGAAACCGTGTTCGAGGACATGGAGGTAAAAAGGACGGTTCTTGCGGAACTGGACGCGGTCTTGCGCAAGAATGCAATCATTGCGACCAACACATCCTATCTCGACATTGACGAAATGGCCTCCGTTCTTGCCGATCCGTCGCGGTTGGTTGGTCTCCATTTTTTCGCTCCCGTGCATATAATGAAACTGCTGGAAATCGTTCGTGGAGAGGCCACGGGTGACACAGCGCTTGCAACCGCCTTCATACTGGCCAAGCGCTTGCGCAAAATCCCCGTCCTCGCCGGGGTGTGTGACGGTTTCATCGGCAATCGCATCCTCTCGCGCTACCGGGCGGCGACCGAAACGCTTCTGTTGAGCGGGGCCACCCCCTGGGATATCGACGAGGCGATGGCCGAATTCGGCTATATGATGGGACCGTATGAGGCGCAGGACATGTCCGGGCTCGACATTGCCCACGCCAACCGGATTTGGTGGAATGCGGCACAGAATTCGAAACACCGCCAACTCCCCGTCTCGAACCGTTTGTTTGCCGAAGGCCGGCTTGGGGTCAAAACCGGCGCTGGATGGTATCGTTATCCTGGCGGCGAGAAGACAATCGATCCGCTTGTGGAAGATCTGATTCGTGAAGAAGCGCGCATTGCCGGAGTAAAACGTTGGGGGATATCTCACGACGAAATTCGCCGTTTCGTGCTGGCGGAGGTCATCAAGGAAGCCGCCGACATCCTCGATGAAGGCATTGCCCAGTCAGCCGCGGATATCGACCTGGTGCTGATTCACGGCTATGGCTTTCCGCGATGGCGGGGCGGCCTGATGCACTACGCCGCTGAAACCAAAATGACTGCCCGCGCGTGACAGGCGGTGATCGGGCTCTTGCCGCCGTCAACCAGAGTATTTTCCATTCACACCGGCTCGCTCCGGATGCTCGGCTGTTTTGTTCCAGCGCACATTACAATCCGAAGGGCAATGCTCAAACGAAGAGATAGAGCTCCGCGGCCGGGACCGGTCAAAGATCTGGCGCTTCAGGCCTTGCCCGCATCCTTGTCAAGCTCGAAGACCAGCAGCGTTGATGTGGCGGATACGCAAAGCCGCCCCTCGACATCGAACAGTTTTGCCTCCGCAAAAGCAACGCGCCGCCCACTCGACAGGACTTTTCCTTCCGCAGTCACGCGACCGCTCGTTTCGTAGAGAGCGCGATGATAGGACACCTTCAACTCCAGCGTCGTATAGCCCTGTGTGGAGGTAAGCATCGAATGCGCCGCGCAGCCGCACGCACTATCGAGGATCGTCGCCGCATAGCCTCCATGAACGGTTCCAATCGGATTGAGAACGTGCTTGCCGGGCGTCCCTTCAAACACCACACGGCCCTTTTCAACTTCCGCGAGCGTGAAGCCTAGCGTTACGGCTATTGGCGGATGCATCCCGGCAGCGATCATTTCGTGGAGCTGAGACAGCCCGTCCAGACCGGCTTCATTGTTCCTTATGAGATCCATCTCTTACCCTCATTTTCGACAACGCACCGAGACATTTCTGGCATGTTGGCAGGTCGCATGCAACATGCCGCTCTCAATTGCGGCGCAAGATCAAACATGCGTCCTGCTGGCAGCAATCATGGATTAAGCAATCATAATCGCACATCCGCCGAACACATAAAAAGGGTTAACCGACAGACATCTGGATTCTCTGCGCTAGACCTCCGCCCAGTCGGTTCACCAGCGTCAGCTCGCCATGGTGGCGCTTGATAATCTCGTTTGCAATCGCAAGCCCCAGGCCAGCACCATCCTTTGGCGAGCGCGCTTCATTGACACGGAAAAACGGTTCGCATGCGCGGGCAATAAGCTCCTCAGGTATCCCGGGACCTCGATCGATTATGTCAATGACGACAGTCTTGCAATTGCGGCGCATACTGACAGTCGCTCCACCGCCATGCGTTGCGGCATTGATCACGAGATTGCGGATCGCCCGTTTCAGCGAGAGCGGTTTTCCGATGACCCTAACAGGGTCTGCCTCCGTCATCGATGCGTCAATCTGCATGTCTTTCAGTTCGCCGACAACATCCTGCAGCAAACAATCGAGACGCAGCACCTCGCCATCGCACCCCTCGATTTCTTCTTGCACCAGGCGGATTGCGCTGTCAGCGATATAATCCAGCTCATTAATGTCAGAAAGGAACTTTTCACGATCCGGCTCGTCCAGAAATTCGGCGCGCAATCGCATTCTGGTCATCGGCGTCCGGAAATCGTGGCCGGCAGCTGCAACCAGACGCATTCGACTTTCCATCGCAGTTTTCAGACGCGACGACAGGAGATTGATCGCACGGGCCGTCGCCCGGATGTCAGCCGGTCCCGTTTCAATAAGAACTGGCAGATCACCCTTCAAATCAATCTTGGCGACCGACCTTTCGATCAGCGCAAATGGGCGCATCAGGCGCGAGACAACCGCGAGCGCAATGATTATCAGGCCAACGACTAGCACCAAGCCTCCAACAATCAAAAATGGCAGCAGCTCTTCAAAGGGAGGCGGCATTGACATCGGCAACACAAGCCATTTGCCGTCAGGCAAGGCCACCGAGGCGATCAGCGAATGTCGTTCTGCCGTCCGCCTATTGACTATAAGCTGTGTGTCGATACCCAGCTCGCGCAAGGCCAATGTCAGGCTTTGCGTCATACCTTGCGAGATTTCGCCCTCTGCCGGCTCGGATCTGATCCCGAATGTCTCGCTCATCCCTGTTAATGTCGTTTCTTCAAGCGCTTTATAGGCATTGCCGCTATTGCTTCTGATAATAACGCTCAAATTATGAGCTTTAATTTCTATGAGCCGTTCATAGGTTGGGGGCCTGATAACGACAAAGAGCAATCCCAATGCAAAACAGATGACGGTGAGAATTGCTCCAACAACCAGAGCTGAAATTTTTGCACGCAGCGTGTTCATCTGGCCGGTTCCGCATACTTAACCCGTGCTGCAAGTTGGTAGCCGCCATTGCGCTGCGTCTTCAGCAATTGCTGCTTGTCAGCGTCGTTTAGCTTGCGGCGCAGGCGGCTGACCAAAACATCGATTGAACGGTCGAAGGGATCCCCATTGCGCCCCTGTGTCATATCAAGCAATTGATTGCGAGACAGCATACGCCCGGGACGTTCCAGGAACGCCTGCAGCAGACTGAACTCGGCTGACGTCAGGTCTATTTCCCTACCGTCTTCCGCAACCACGCTTCTGGTTTCCGGATCTGCAATAAAGCCATTGAAACTGAAAGCATAACCTGTTGGCTTTTCTGACTGGCTGCTCAGCTCCGTGCGCCGCAGGATTGCCCGGATTCGGGCGACCAGCTCGCGAGGATTGAACGGCTTGCAAAGATAATCATCCGCACCGAGTTCAAGGCCGATGATCCGGTCGACCTCCTCTTTCAGGGCGGTCAAAAGGATAATCGGGATGTTGGAGCGTTCACGCAAGGACCGACACAGATCAAGCCCCGACTTATCCGGCAACATCACATCAAGGACAACAAGAGTAATATTTGCCTGGTCAAGGCACTCTTCCATCGCATTGCCATCCCTGGCAACCGAGACGCGGAAACCCTGTTCGCACAAATAACGTTGCAACAGCGAACAGATCTCTCGGTCGTCATCGACAACCAGGATATGAGCAGCCGTCCCCAATTCACATGCTCCCACTCAAGCATCATCAGCCGCTCTCAAAAACTGTATTCAAAAGCACGCGAGACACATTCAAATTTGCTAGCGGGTTACTCTGCGGTCGATAGTGGGCATCATTAGGGCCAAATCATTGAGAACGCAATGCGCACGTCTGTTCCAATTTACAAAATAAATTCAGCTACTTACGCAAAAAAATTTCGTTCAGCTTTTAGATTTTCCGTGAGTATTTGGCGCCGCTGAAACATTCAGCAACAAAAATGTCCTTGGACAGCAATGTTCGGAAATGCGGGGACAAAAGCGAGAAGCAGTGCGCGCCTACCGTCTGATTCGCCTCGATTTCGAGGTGTCACTACTGGCTGACATGCGCGGTAGCGGCGGTCTCAATTCAAATACGGAAAAATTTGGATTTGGTTTCAGAGCCACGTTTAAAAATTCCGGATGCAAGGCGCCTCCTGGAGGCACCTAGCTTTCATGACACGCCCAAAATCTACGAAGTCATGAAATCGCCCGCGCATTCCGGCGCCACCGCTTCCATGCAGTCACACGGTTTAACCAGCGGCGTTTTGCTCCCAAGCAACACACCTTTATTCACTATGCAAGGTGCTGAGTTCTATGACTGTTGAATTCGAAGCTGAAAGTAGCGATAGCTATAGTCAATATCGAACAATAACAGCTAGTAGTCGCGTTCGACTCACCTACTTTACAGTGGCTGCATCGATATTGGGAATCGTTTGCACGCTTTTCTTTGCAGACGGGCCAAAATTTCTTTCGCCAGGGCCGTTGATCAGTGCTCATGGCACAATCGACGACTGCAGCACTTGCCATACGCAGCAACAGACCGGCAAATTCAGCTGGCTGGCTCGCATTAATCATGACGAACGCACCGATGATGTAAAAGCGTGCATAAAGTGTCACGAGGTCAAAGGCGACGTAACTTTTGCCCATACAGCACAACATGCCTACTTAAAAGCCAATCAGCAAAAACGGCTGAATCTTTCGAGCCAGATCACACAGCCGACATCTGCCAAGGTGCGGAATATTATGTTCCCGGAGACGCGTCTTCGTACGCACAATCTGCGTTGCGCAAACTGCCATCAGGATCATCAGGGAGCCAATTTCGATCTTCAGGCCGTCTCAAATGATCAGTGTCAGGCGTGCCATGCGGTTCAGTTCGACAGTTTTGACGGCAATCATCCCGAATTCGACAATTTTCCATTCAAACGCCGGACCCGTATCATCTACGATCATGCGCGCCATTTCAGCGGCCATTTCCCCGATACGAAGACAAGACACCCCGAGACAGGAGTGCCGGATAGTTGCGCCAACTGCCATACGCACGAAGAGGACCGGCGCCATATGATGGTGAGGCCCTTCCAGG
>JAHQVI010000029.1 GCA_019634405.1 Hyphomicrobiales bacterium | reverse complement strand
GTCCCGAAATTACGGTCCGTCAGCAGCATCGTGATCGCGCCGGCAAGAACCGGCAGTGACAGCAGAAGCAGGAAGGCCGTTATCAGCACAGACCAGACAAAGAGCGGCATTTTGTGCAGCGTCATGCCTGGCGCGCGCATGTTGAAGATCGTGGTGATGAAGTTGATGGCGCCAAGGATCGAAGAGGCACCGGCAACATGCAGCGACAGGATCGCCAGATCCATTGCCGGCCCGGGGCTGCCGGAAGTCGACAGCGGCGCATAGAGCGTCCAGCCACCGCCAACGCCCTGCCCACCGGAATCGCCTTCGACGAACAGCGACCTGATCAGCAGCGTGAAGGATGCCGGGAGCAGCCAGAAGGAAATGTTGTTCATGCGCGGGAAGGCCATGTCCGGCGCGCCGATCATAAGCGGCACGAACCAGTTGCCGAATCCGCCGATCATCGCCGGCATCACCATGAAGAAGATCATGATCAGCCCATGCGACGTCACGAACACATTATAGGTATGCGGGTTGGCAAAATATTGCATACCCGGATCCTGCAGCTCCATTCGGATGCCTACAGAAAGCGCGCCCCCGATCAGCCCCGCTAAAATCGCGAAGATCAGGTAGAGCGTGCCGATATCCTTGTGATTCGTCGAAAACAACCAGCGCGCGACAAAGCCGGGCGCGTGGTCGTCGTGATAGCCGGTATCCGTTGTCGTCGCCATCGTCCTTCTTCCTTCTCCTCCGGCATGGCTACAGCCGGTAAATCCTTGAGCGCCGTTTTGTTATTTCAAGTCAGCAGAAACAATCGCCTGTCTCTCAGGGGCCTGTTCGCCCTTGGCAGCGTCCGCCAGCTTGGGTTGCTCAGGCATGCTCGATGCAAAAGCTTCCTGCGAATTTTCGATCCAGGCCTGGAATTCCTCTTCCGGCACCGCACGAACCGTAATCGGCATGAAAGCATGACGCGCGCCGCACAGTTCGGAACACTGGCCGTAATAGGTGCCCGGTTCGTTGACCTTGAACCACACAAGGCTGTTGCGTCCTTTTAAGGCGTCCATCTTGATGCCGAAAGACGGCATTGCCCAGTTGTGGATGACATCGTTCGAGGTCAGCAGCAAGTGCACAACCTTGTTTACCGGCACAACGACTTCATTGTCCACCGCCAGCAAATAGGGCTGTCCGGCCTGCAGCTCTTCCTTTTCAAGCATGATCGAATCGAAACTGAAGCTGCCGTGATCGGGATATTCGTAGTTCCAGTACCATTGGTAGCCAGTCGCCTTGATCGTAATATCCGCCTTGGGCGCATCATACTGCGCGTAGAGCAGCCGGAAAGAGGGCACCGCGATCACCAGCAGAATCAATACCGGCACAACCGTCCAGACGATCTCCACTGTCGTATTGTGCGATGTCTTCGACGGGGTCGGGTTGGCCTTCGCGTTATAACGGATCATGACCCAGACGAGCAGGGCCAGAACAAAAAGCGTTACAAGCGTAATGATAACCAGCAGCAGATCGTGAAAATCGTGGATCTGCTGAGCAATGTCCGTAGCGGCTCCCTGGAAGCCTAGCTGCCAGTCTGTGGGCTTACCTTCAGCCGCATGCGCTCCGACAGAAGTCAGCGCGGCCATAGCAATAACCGGCAATGCCTTGAATAGCATGTTAATAGGGCGTTCGAGCATCATGTCTTTCCTCATGCTGCGCCACAAGCGCTGCAACGTCTTAGACCGGAGCAAACGCAACAGCAATATTGTAATCGTTCAAAATCAGAACTTCTTCGCGACATATTTTCGCGTGGCGTAAAAGATCTAACCCTCACGCCGGTCTGTCTGCCTCAATTTGACCATTTCCTCACGCGATTTCGTGCACAAGAGTTATAATGGCTTAGACTGTTGACCGGTTATCTTCACACAGGTAATCCCTTGTTAGCCCTAAAGCCATAAATGCATATCTCTTGGAGACAGTATTCCGTGCCAGCCCTTCGCCAACTTCTTTTATCCACACTCCTGTTGGCTGCATCCTTCACATCTGTGTCCGCGCAATCGGCAGGCGATCCGATCGGGTCGAGCCAGGTCCGCTCGGTGCATGGAGAGTGGCAGCTACGCTGTGGCACGCCGCCCGGTTCAAGCGTGGAGAAATGCGGTTTGGTCCAGAGCGTGAAGGCGGAGGATCGGCCGAATGTCGCGCTGACAGTCGTTTTTCTGAAATCATTCGATGGTCAGACCCGCCTTCTGCGTGTCGTTGCGCCGCTCGGCGTGCTGTTGCCGACAGGTCTGGGATTGAAGATCGACAATGCCGATGTCGGTCATGCCGCGTTTTTGAAATGCGGCCCTGCCGGATGCGTGGCTGAAGTCGTCGTCAATGACGAACTGGTCAGCAAACTGCAAACGGGCACCAGCGCGGTCTTCATCATCTTTCAGACGCCGGAATTTGGCATAGGCGTGCCGATTTCGCTCGCCGGCTTCACGGATGGCCTCACCAAACTCAAGTGAACCATTAGCAAATCGTTGCCCAAAAGCAACGATTTGCTAACCGAAACAGCAAAAAGAACGAGATAAGCCGATTGCACGTTTGGCAATGGCACAATTATTACATACAATTTTCGATAATTGATTTGATTCGATCCGTTTTTGTGTAACGGATGTATCGCTGCTTCAGGCATGCCTCTCAGTACATTGTTGCGTTCGGTCCTGCGTTGCGTCTGCGTTTTCGCTGACAGCGGCTTGCGGCTTTCACAAATGTGAGAAACACCGGATGAGACTTTTTCGGAGCATTGCGAACGCTCAGAACGGAAAAATTTTCTATAATATGGGAGCCGCCTTCGAGATCAACGACGAGCTGGCGGCTCAGGTCGTGCGTTATTTTTTGCCGCCGCTGTACAAGGCCATGCTGAAGCGCATGGAGACACCGGGCGGACTGATGATGCTGCTGGAGCTGATCGGCTCGCGACGGCATGACCGTTACCTCGCCGATCCCGGCATCTTTACCGATCCGCAGATCGAAGCCGAGGGCCAGTCGCTTCTGACCACGCTCATCCCGAACCGCAATTACATCGCCAAGATCATCGAGAACCGGGCGCAGGTGCTGCCGGTTTCTCCCAAGAACATCGAGAAGATGCTGCCTTACATCACAATCCTTGTCTTTGGCGCGGTCGAATTGAAAACACGTCAGCCGCTGAAGAAGGTGGTGCTGAAAATCAACGGTGATTCGGGAGATGGCGATTCGATCGACAACCCCTTTACCGCCCTGGCCAACGAAATCCGCGAACGCAAAATGGCGAAGGGGTTTGAGGAAGAAAAACGCAAGAGCCTGACCAGCGTCATAAATATCCTGTTCCGCAGAACCGATGAGCGCCGGGCGGCCTAGAGCATCGGACTGAAAAGTGGATACCGGTTTTCGGGCAAATCCGATGCTTCAACAAAGAGAGCATCGGACCGAAAAGTGGACACCGGTTTTCGGGCAGATCCAATGCTTCGACAAAGAGAGCATCGGACCGAAAAGTGGATGCCGGTATTCGGATAAACCCGACGCTTGCACAATGAGATAAAGCGCCAGAGTCGTAACCCGTTTCGACTCTGGCGCTTCAGGTTCAGTCCTTCATGTCAACGTACCGGATTGCGGCGCGCCTTACCTATGACGGCTGATCAGTACGCTTCAGCATTGAAGATCTTGTTGATATTCCCCTGCCACTCATTCTCATATTTGCTGAGCAGCAGTTCCGCGGGGGTTTTCTTGACGGCCAAAACTTCCTCAAGGCTTTCCAGGAATATGGTCTCGTTTTCTCCCCCGCTATTGAGCACGGCCCGGTTTTTCAATCCGGCCTCGGCGATCTTCAGAACTTCGCGGGCGACAGTAAGGATCGTCCCGTCGCGCAGCGGCGTGTTCAGGCCAGAGCGGGGCACGTTATCGCGCATGTCGCGATGCTCTTCCGGCGTCCAGTCCTTCACCAGATCCCATGCCGCATTCAGGCCGGCCGTATCATAGAGTATGCCGGTCCAGAAGGCCGGTAATGCGCACAAGCGCCGCCACGGCCCGCCATCCGCACCGCGCATTTCAAGAAACCTCTTCAGGCGCACTTCAGGGAACAGCGTCGTCAGGTGATTGGACCAATCGTCGATCGTTGCTCTTTCGCCGGGAATCTGCTCCAGCCGCCCGTCAAGGAAATCGCGGAATGACGCCCCGCTGACGTCGATATAACGCCCTTGGCGCGCAACAAAATACATCGGCACATCGAGCGCGTAATCAACGTAACGTTCAAAACTCATCCCGTCATCAAATGCGAAGGGCAGAATTCCGGTGCGGTCCGGATCGGTGTCTTTCCAGATCTCGCTGCGATAGGACAGGAATCCGTTGGGTTTGCCTTCCTTGAAGGGCGAATTGGCGAACAGCGCCGTGGCGATCGGTTGCAGCGCAAGGCTGACGCGAAGCTTCTTGACCATGTCGGCTTCGCCGGAGAAGTCGAGGTTCACCTGCACGGTGCAGGAGCGGTACATCATGTCGAGACCAAGTCTGCCGACCTTGGGCATATAGGCCGACATGATACCATAACGCCCTTTCGGCATGCGCGGTGTTTCCGCCATCGTCCATTTCGGTGAAAAACCGAGCCCGAGCATGCCAATGCCGAGCGAATCACCGGCCTCCCGCACTTGCGCAAGGTGGGTATTCACCTCGCTGCAGGTCTCATGGATCGAGGTGAGCGGGGCGCCAGACAACTCGAACTGTCCGCCCGGTTCAAGCGTGATCGAACCTCCGGCGTCGCAACATGGATCCTTCAACGCAATAACATGCCCGTCTTCCTCATAAGGCTTCCAGCCAAATCGCGCGGCCATTTCCTTCAGAAGGGCGGCGATACCGCTCGGTCCTTCATATGCAACCGGCGACAGGTCCTTCTTGTGAAAACCGAACTTTTCGTGCTCGGTCCCGATCCGCCAATCCTCCGCCGGTTTGCACCCGGCTTCCAGATACGCCACGAGTTCATCGCGGCTCTCTATTGAGCGGGAAGACTTCCCCTCATCGCGCGCAAGCATCCAGTATCCTTTACTTCTATTCAGCTTGGCTTCCTTAAACTTGTAACAGGATCAAGATCAAGTCGCACGAACGCGCGAATCAGGGAGGAAGCCATGCTTACGGTCCGACGACACAGTTTCAGTCTGCTTATTCTGATATTTATGACGGCAGTTTCCAAATCAATTGCGCTCGCAGGCGACTATGCATCGCACGAGGTCATAGGCTTTTCGCCGGACGGCGAATTTTTTGCATTCGAGCAATATGGCGTACAGGACGGATCAGGTTTTCCCTACTCGGAAATCTTTTTAATCGACACCGAAAACGACCGTTGGGTTGCCGGCTCGCCGGTCAGAATATTGCTGGATGATGAAGCTGAAACGCTGGACAAGGCGCGGCAGGAAGCAAAGGACAAAGCGGCATCTTTGCTGAAACGTCACAGGATCAGTGACGCAGGCGAGCATCTGGCCAGCAATCCACGCGCCGAGCTGAGCGCCGATCCGCATAAGATTACCGTCAATACAGCCCATCAAATGACGCCGCCAGCCAAGGAGCCTGTGCGTTTCACCCTCTCCGAGACGCCATTTGATTCGCCGAAATGCAGCACGTTCGCCGATACGGTTAAAGGGTTCGCCCTGACCATGTCGCGAAGCGGCAATGAAACCATTCTGCATGAAGACGAACGCGTGCCTGAAAGCCGCAACTGTCCGCTCGGCTATGCATTCTCGGATGTCTACCGCCATTTTTCCGGCGACGGGGAGACCTTTGCGATTCTGCTGCATATGCACCAGGTTGGCTTTGAAGGGCCGGACGGCCGCTTTCTCGCGATAACCGCACGTTTGCCGTAGGCGCGAAAACCGGTTAAGGAGCAGGACACGCAGTTTTTGTTAACCAGACAACGCCATGCCGCATCGACGTCCGCCGCATATTCTGCTCTTCGATTCCGGGCTCGGCGGGCTCTCGGTTCTCAGCGCGCTGCGTAACGCGATTCCCGAAGCGCAAATAACCTATCTGGCAGACGATGCGCGCTTTCCGTATGGCGCGATGCAGGATGAAGAGCTGGCTTTGCGCCTATGCGACGTTCTTGCGGCGCCAATTGCCGAGCGCGGCGTCGACGCCATACTGATCGCCTGCAATACCGCATCGACGACCGCACTGCCCGCCTTGCGCGAGGCGTTCGCCTTGCCGGTCATCGGGACGGTTCCGGCGATCAAGCCGGCGGCTATGCTGAGCGAAAACGGTCTGGTCTCGGTCCTCGGCACCTCGGCGACAGTCCGCCGCGACTACACGCACACGCTCATTGCCGAATATGGCGAGGGTTGCCGATACACGCTTGTGGGATCGTCGCGCCTTGCCGCGCTGGCTGAAGCCGAAATGCGCGGGGAGCGAGCACCGGACGACGCATTGCGAAGCGAGATTGCGCCGTGCTTCATCGAATCGGAGGGAAAGCGCACGGACGTGATTGTGCTCGGCTGCACGCATTATCCGCTTCTGCGTCATCGCTTCGAGACAATCGCGCCCTGGCCGGTGACATGGCTCGATCCGGCGCCCGCCATCGCCAGACGTGCAGCGAACCTGCTCGCGGAAAGCGGCTTTCCTGTCGGGGTCGGAAATAGAAGCGAGCCGGGAGAGATCGTCTTCACATCGGGCCGGGCCATATCCCCTGCCCTTGCCGCGATTTTTGAAAAATATGGACTGGTTCTGGTCAAGAACGCGCAATAGGGCTAGTTTGGCCGCGAAACTATCCCTTCAAGCTTTTGCATTTGGCCTTCTCATCCGATGGGAGACGGCGATGCGAAATCTTGGATTGAAGGTCCTGTCGGCGACATGCCAGCTCTTGAAAATATGGACGAATAAATATGATTCCACGCTATTCGCGCCCGCAGATGACGGAAATCTGGACGCCGGAAACCAAGTTCAGCATCTGGCTGGAGATTGAGACGCTGGCAACCGAGGCTATGGCGGAGTTGGGAACCGTACCGAAAGACGCCGCTCAGGCCGTCCGCGCGCGCGGCGGGTTTAACATTGACCGCATCGACGAAATCGAGCGCGAAGTCAAACATGATGTGATCGCCTTTCTGACCTCGCTTTCCGAACATGTCGGACCCGAGGCGCGTTTCGTCCATCAGGGCATGACCTCGTCCGACGTTCTCGACACCTGTTTCAACGTTCAACTGACTCGCGCCGCCGACCTCCTTCTCGCCGATATGGACGCCTTGCTCGACGCTCTCAAGCGCCGCGCCATGGAGCACAAAAACACGGTCTGCATCGGCCGCAGCCACGGCATTCACGCCGAACCGACGACATTCGGGCTGAAAATGGCGCAGGCTTACGCTGAATTTGCGCGCGGCCGCGAACGGCTGGTTGCTGCGCGCGAAGAAGTGGCCACCGCCAAGATCTCCGGCGCCGTGGGTACGTTCGCCAATATCGATCCGCGCATCGAAGTCCATGTCGCCGAAAAGCTCGGACTGAAACCGGAACCGGTCTCAACCCAGATCGCGCCGCGCGACCGCCACGCCATCTATTTCGCAACGCTCGGCGTCATCGCATCGTCAATCGAGAGGCTGGCCACCGAAATCCGGCATTTGCAGCGCACCGAAGTTGGCGAAGCGGAGGAGTATTTTTCTGCCGGACAGAAGGGCTCCTCGGCCATGCCGCACAAGCGCAATCCGGTCCTGACTGAAAATCTGACCGGCCTTGCCCGCATGGTTCGCTCCTATTCCCTTCCCGCAATGGAAAATGTCGCCCTCTGGCATGAGCGCGACATTTCGCATTCCTCGGTGGAACGCATGATCGGTCCGGACGCCACGGTCACGCTCGACTTCGCTTTGGCGCGGCTGACCGGCGTCATCGACAAGCTGGTCGTTTATCCGGAAAAGATGCGCGAAAATCTGGAAAAGGGCGGCGGCATCGTGCATTCGCAGCGGGTGTTGCTGGCATTAACGCAGGCTGGCGCATCGCGCGAAGACGCCTATCGTCTGGTGCAGAAGAACGCCATGACGGCATGGCAGGGCAAGGGCGACTTCCTTGAGCTGCTGAAGGCGGATGACGAGGTGACGAAAGCGCTGTCGAGCGAGCAGATCGAGGCGTGTTTCGATCTCGCATACCATACGAAGGCGGTGGATGAAATTTTCGCGCGCGTGTTTGGCTAACGCCCGGAACCAGATATCTCGTTGGCCGGGGAACGATCCCTGCATCGTTAGGCTCAAGGGGTCACGGATTGCCCTTGCTCCCGCCAACGCCGCTCCATCATCTTCACGGTCCGCATCAAGCGTGTGAAGGCGTATAACATCGCCAATGCATAGCCATAGCGCCCGCCGACGAAATTGCCGCGCAGGATATAGGCGCGGAAAAAGTCCAGCGGGAACCCAACGATGAGGCGGATGGTCAGATTCACCATGGATTTCGGGGGAACGGATTCGGCCAGTGCGGTCGTATAGGCGTTCATCTTGTCGACCTGCTGTTCGAAATTCAATATCGAGTAATGCCGAACGATCCCCTTGAGAATCCCGAATGGCATACCCTTGGGAACGGCAATGGCGTCCCATGTCGGATGATCGGGGAAACGAACGACCTGCCGGTTGTAGAGCCGGATACGCTTGTTTGCGTTCAAGTACCAGGGGCGGTCGCTTCCGAAGGGGGGCACGGGAACGATACTGATCCGGTAAAGCGAAAGCGGCGGCTGGCCATTCGCAAAGAGCGTTCGGATTTCCTCGCGCAATTCGTCGGACAGAATCTCGTCGCCATCAAGATTGAGCACCCAATCGTTGCGGCACTGATCTTCTCCAAAACGCTTTTGCGGCCCGTAACCCGGCCATTCATTGAAAATGACCCGCGCGCCAAGCTCCTGGGCAATCTGTTGCGTGCCATCCGTCGAGCCGGAATCGATCACGAGCACTTCATCCGCCAGATCGCGAACCGAAGCGATCACCTTGCCGATCCGCAACGCTTCGTTCTTGGCGATGATAAAGCAGGAAAAGCCCATCAGTTAAACATCCCGCAAAGCTGTTTCATACAACCGTCCATGAGAGTCACGATGCTGCGGGCGTCCGGCGGATCATCTTGCAAGACTGTAGGATATATGGCGCTTACGGACAGTCCGTCAGGCAAAAAATCCACGGATAGCGTCCGCATTCACCGCCACGACGACGCCTATAAAGAAGTAGCAGATGTCGCCGATCAATCCACGTTTCAGCCTGTAGGAAAAGCCGGGATTGAAGGCATGCTCCATGTTCTTGTGGATTGTTACGGATTTGTAGGTCGTATAGAAGAAGTCGAACCCGATCTGGATCATCTTCATCACAACGAATACGAACAGCAGAAGCAAAATGTTATAAAACGTGTCCATCTATCCCCCAGTCACAACACCCGCCCGGATGCCGGCGCTATCGCCTTGCAACGCCAGCATTATCAGCCCGAAATCCGGCAATGGTTATAGAGAAGTTAACCGAGGCTTCTTAACGCGCCGGGCAGGGATTGGCCAGCGGCTTGAGCGTGGTTGGTAAATTGCCGGACGGGGCGGATGGACTCATGCTCCCCGTCCTCATCCCCATTGAGCTGATTATTTGCGCTCGGCTTCGATCTGCTCGATCGCGTCGGCCATGAGCTCGACGAGTTTGCTGCGCAGTTCCGTGTCGTCGACGGCCGCGCCTTTGGCTTTCAGATCGCCATCGACCTTGCGCAGCACGTCTTCGTCGCCCGCTTCCTCAAGATCAGCCTTGACGACCGTCTTTGCATATTCGTCGGCTTCAGCGCTGGAAAGCCCCATTTTTTCCGCTACCCAAAGGCCGAAAAGCTTGTTGCGGCGCGCTGTCGCCCGGAAGCGCAGCTCTTCGTTGTGAACGAATTTCCGCTCAAACGCTTTTTCACGATCGTCGAAAGTAGTCATGCGGCAATCCTTTGTATCTGGGGTGCTCCCGGTGCAGCCGAAAGCTATAATTTGAGACTGTGTTGACAGATAACCCGCCATAGCAACCAGTTCAACGGCGCAGCACAGCGCAAGCCGATTGTATCAAAAGATTGTTTCAACGCGTCAAAAAGACTAATGTGCGCTGCGCATGATCAATTCTGGCAGAATCGCTGATTCGTAGGCTTCGGCCTGAGATCAGGCTGGCGCGTATCGCCCGCCAAATGGCCAGATAATATATGCAAGACTAAAGCGCCGCACGCCTTTTGGCGAGAGCGGTCTTTTATGTTTTGAAGTCCAGCGAGGTCCGGTGCATATGAATCGCCGCCGCAAAATTTATGAGGGCAAGGCCAAAATCCTTTATGAGGGGCCAGAACCCAGTACTCTGATCCAGCACTTCAAGGATGACGCAACCGCCTTTAACGCGCAAAAGCACGAACAGATCGAAGGTAAGGGCGTCCTCAACAACCGGATCTCGGAGTATGTGTTTACGCGGCTCGCCGAGATCGGAATCCCTACGCATTTTGTGCGCCGCCTCAACATGCGCGAACAACTTGTGCGCGAGGTCGAGATCATCCCTCTCGAAGTGGTGGTGCGCAACGTTGCCGCAGGTTCGATTTCGAAGCGCCTCGGCCTGGAGGAAGGGACCGCGCTTCCCCGTTCGATCATCGAGTTCTATTACAAGAACGACAAGCTTGGCGACCCGCTCGTAACCGAAGAGCACATTACCGCGTTCAACTGGGCCAACCCGCAGGAAATCGATGAAATCATGGCGCTTGTTCTGCGCATCAATGATTTCCTCTCCGGCCTGTTCCTCGGCATCGGCATCAGGCTGGTGGACTTCAAGGTCGAATTCGGACGGCATTTTGAAAATGACATGATGCGCATCATACTTGCTGACGAGATCAGCCCTGATTCCTGCCGCCTGTGGGATGTCGAAACCCAGAACAGGCTGGACAAGGACCGTTTCCGCCGTGATATGGGCGGATTGATCGAAGCCTATCAGGAAGTTGCGCGCAGGCTTGGAATTCTCGTTGAAAACGGTCATCCCAAGGCAAGCGGCCCTGTTCTGGTCAGCTCGAAATAGGATATTGAGACGGAAGATGAATTGGCGGGGGCGGCTATGAAAGCGCGTGTAACGGTAACCTTGAAGACTGGCGTGCTCGATCCGCAGGGCAAAGCGATTGCGCACGCGCTGGGTTCGCTTGGAATAGATGGCGTCGACGGCGTCCGTCAGGGCAAATATATCGAAGTCGAACTTGCCGAGACCGATCCTGAACGCGCCAAGGCGACGCTGGAGCGGATTTGCAAGGAACTGCTTGCGAATCCGGTCATCGAGAATTACCGCTATGAGCTGGAGGGAGCATGAAGGCTGGTGTCGTCGTCTTTCCCGGCTCCAATTGCGACCGTGATGCGGCTGTAACCCTTCAGGCTGTAACAGGCCATCCCGCCGAAATGATCTGGCATGGCGACACCGATATGCCAGATTGCGATCTGATCGTTGTGCCGGGCGGCTTTTCCTATGGCGATTATCTGCGCTCCGGCGCGATGGCGGCGCATTCGCCGATCTGCCGGACGATCGTCGAAAAAGCGAAACGGGGCGTCCCGGTCCTCGGCATCTGCAACGGCTTTCAGATTCTGACCGAAACCGGACTTCTTCCCGGCATTCTAATGCGAAATGCATCCCTGCGCTTCATTTGCAAGGATGTCTATATACGCCCCGAGCGAACCGACACGATCTTTGCCGCGGCTTATGAAGCCGGCAAGGCCATCCGCATACCGATTGCGCATAAGGACGGCAATTACTTCGCTGACCGCGAAACGCTCGATCGCCTCGATGGCGATGGGTTGGTGGCGTTTCGCTACTGCACCGAGCAGGGCGAAGTCAGCGATGCGGCCAACCCGAATGGCTCGCAGCGCAATATCGCCGGCCTGTACAGCGAGAACGGACGCATTCTGGGCATGATGCCGCATCCGGAACGCCTTGCCGATGCGATGCTTGGCGGCGTCGACGGACGCCCATTGTTCCAGTCGCTTGTGAATAGCATTCATTGATTACATAGCGCGTTTGAGCGCAAAGAGTTTTGACCAGGGAGCCGGATCATGGGTTTCGATAAGGACATCGATCAGCTGAAAAGCGAATTGCAGACGCCCGCGCTCGGCAATGAGGGCATTAAAGTCGCCACGGAACAGCTGTTCGGCAAAATGTCCGAGCACATCAAGAGCAAGCGGCTCAGCTTCGCGATGGCGGCTTCCGACACGCCCGCCATCACCATTATTTATGTCCCCAACGGAGAAAAGCTGGCGACCATCAGCGTGAACGATGACAGCAGCATCAGCTTCCAGTCCACCTTCGGCGCTGATCAGGGCGAGGGCGATTTCGACGATGTCGGGTATTTTCCTCCCTTTGTCGAATATTACGACGAAGCCGAGTTCATCGAGGAAGCGCCCGAAATGCTCAAACAGGGCATTGCCGAATATGAACTCGATCAGGAGGAAGACAAAGACTAGCGCCGCTGCGCCGGCCTTCGTCCTTCCCGCATCCCGATCGATCAGCAGTTACCCACCCAATGACCGAACCGACAACCGACCGTACCGAACCAACCATCACGCCTGAAACTATCGCTGCACATGGCGTGAAGCCGGATGAATACGAACATCTCGTCAGCCTGCTCGGCCGCACTCCGAACCTGACCGAACTTGGCATCTTCTCCGTCATGTGGTCCGAGCACTGTTCCTATAAATCCTCGAAAGTCTGGCTGAAAACCCTGCCCACCGAAGGACCGCATGTGATCCAGGGGCCTGGCGAGAATGCCGGCGTCGTTGATCTGGGCGACGGCCTGGCCGCCATCTTCAAGATGGAGAGCCACAATCATCCGTCCTATATCGAGCCATATCAGGGCGCGGCGACGGGTGTTGGCGGGATCATGCGCGACATCTTCACGATGGGCGCCCGACCGGTCGCCAATCTCAACGCGCTGCGTTTCGGGTCTCCTCATCACGCCAAAACGCGACGTCTGATCTCCGGCGTTGTCTCCGGCATTGGTGATTACGGGAACTGCATCGGCGTCCCCACGGTTGGTGGTGAGACGAATTTCGATCCGCGCTACAACAATAATATCCTCGTCAACGCGATGTGCGTCGGCCTTGCGCCTTCCGACCGCATCTTCTATTCGGCCGCGGCAGGGTCGGGTAATCCGGTCGTCTATGTCGGCTCGAAAACCGGACGCGACGGCATTCACGGCGCGACGATGGCGTCCGCGGAGTTCGACGATCAGTCCGAAGAAAAGCGCCCGACTGTACAGGTCGGCGATCCGTTCACCGAGAAATTGCTGCTCGAAGCCTGCCTCGAACTGATGCAGCAGGACACGATCATCGCCATTCAGGATATGGGCGCAGCCGGGCTTACCTCCTCCTCCGTGGAAATGGCGAGCAAGGGCGGCGTCGGCATTCGCCTGGATCTTGATCATGTGCCGCAGCGCGAATCCGGGATGACGGCGTATGAGATGATGCTGTCGGAAAGCCAGGAACGGATGCTCATGGTTCTGCGTCCGGGCTCGGAACCGCAAGCGGAAGCGATCTTTCGTAAATGGGAGCTGGACTTTGCCGTGATTGGCACAACCACCGAGACGGGCCGCCTTGAAATCATGCATCAGGGCGCGTTGAAGGCGGATTTACCGATCCCGGCTCTTGCGGACGAAGCCCCCTCTTACGAGCGCCCCTACCAGCTACGCAAACCGCCCGCCATGATCGCGCCGGATATGGTGCCGGCCCGGGGCTCGATTGCGGACACGCTGCTTGAACTGATGGGCTCTCCAAATCTGTGTTCCCGGCGCTGGATCTGGGAACAGTATGATCATATGGTCATGGGCGACACGGTCCAGCGTCCTGGCGGAGATGCGGCGCTCATACGCATCCACGGGACGAACAAGGGCCTCGCCTCGACCTGCGATGTGACGCCGCGCTATTGCCAGGCCGACCCGTTCGAGGGTGGCAAGCAGGCGATCGCGGAGAGCTGGCGAAATCTGACCGCTGTTGGCGCGGACCCGCTCGCGGTGACCGACTGCCTCAATTTTGGCAATCCCGAGCGCCCGGAGATCATGGGCGAATTTGTCGGCTGCATTCAGGGGATGGCTCAAGCCTGTCACGCCTTCGCCTTCCCGGTCGTCTCCGGCAATGTCTCGCTTTACAATGAAACCAACGGGGTCGCGATCCCGCCAACACCGGGTATCGGCGCAATTGGCCTGATAGCCGATCTCGCCCAATCCGCGACGATTGCCCTGAAACCGGATCAGGTCATTCTCAAGCTCGGCAAAACACGCGGCCATCTTGGCCAGTCGCTCTATCAGGAACTGGCAACCGGCTCATATAACGGCGCGCCGCCTTCAGTGGATCTGGAGCAGGAAAAGCACATCGGCGATTTTGTGCGCTCATTGATCCGCAAAGATCTCTGCCACACTGTGCATGATCTCTCGGACGGCGGTCTGCTGGTGGGGCTGGCGGAAATGGCGCTAGCGGGCGGGACGGGCTTTACGATAGATGAACTCAAGACCGATCTTTCACCACACGCATATTATTTCGGTGAGGATCAGGGGCGTTACCTGCTTGCGGTTTCTGCTGAAAACGCCAACATCATTGACGAATGCGCTTTGGCCGCCTCTATTGAACTGACCGAAATCGCCAGATCCGGCGGCGACGCGATAACATTGCCGCACGAATCGCCGCTGCCGCTTGCAGCACTAAGGTCCGCCCATGAAGCATGGTTTCCGGGTTATTTTGCCGAGTAGCCAGCGACAGAAGCGATCCGGAATGGAAGGAAGCCGCCAATGCCCATGAGTGCACAGGAAATCGAAACTATGATCCGTCAGGCCATGCCCGATGCAGAAGTCACGATCAAGGATCTGGCGGGCGATGGCGACCATTATGCGGCCTATGTCGTCTCCGAGAGTTTCCGCGGCAAGACGCGCGTTCAGCAGCACCAGATGGTTTATGAAGCGCTGGGCGGCAATATGGGCGGCGTTCTTCATGCGCTCGCCTTGCAAACCGCGGTGCCTGAAAATCAAGGATAAAACGTCCCAGTTGTAAATTTATGCGCAACTATCATAATTATGCGCAGCAGGAATTCAGGAAGGACGATTATGAGCGATACGAGCAACGTTCAGAGCTGGATCGACCAGACAGTCAAAGGCAACGACGTCGTGCTATTCATGAAGGGCACGAGAGACGCGCCTCAATGCGGCTTTTCGGACCGCGTGCGTCGGATTCTCAACCATTTCGGCGTGCCATACAAGGATATCAACGTTCTTGAAGATATGAGCGTGCGTGAAGGCGTCAAGGCCTATACGAACTGGCCGACCATTCCGCAGCTCTATGTTAAGGGCGAGTTCATTGGCGGTGCTGATATTATCATGGAGATGTATCAGTCCGGCGAGCTGGAGCAGCATTTGCGCGAAAAGGGCATCGAGTTCAGCCCCGCAATGGCTTAAATCCAGAAGTCCGCGCGTCCAGACAAAGCTCTGAGTCGTCAATGGCACGCTCAGGCTAATGGAACATGGTCGGCTGATGCTCAGGACGTAGACAAGGATATGGAATGAGCAGAGGCCGACGGTCCTTTCTGCTTGGGCTCCTGATCATTACGGCAACCGTCTGTTTGGTGCTGGGGCTCACGCTACCGATTATCAAGCTGACCCGGTTCTACGTATGGAGCGATGTTCACTCGCTGGTGACAGTCGTTCGTGAGCTGTATTATTCCGAGGAACTGATCCTCGCGGCGATTGTTTTCGTCTTTTCCATTGTCTTTCCATTCTTCAAGCTGCTTTACCTTCTGGCGCTTTATACGATTCTGGCTGTGCATCCCAATGAAGCCGGACCATGGCTCAAGCGTCTGGCGTATGCCGGAAAATGGTCGATGCTGGATGTGCTTGTGCTCGCATTGATCATTTTCTACGCGAAAATGACCGATTTGGCGGATGCGGTGTCGCTGCCGGGTATTTATTTCTTTGCCGCTGCTGTCATTCTGACCATGATAGCAACGGCATGGCTTGAGAATATTGCTGAGAAGACAAACGAAACGGTCCGGAAAACTGAGAAAAGCGTAATCGCGTCCGAGAGGGCGATTTACGGCGAGGATGCTTCGAAATGAACGACACGAATGGCGCAGAAACGAGCTTCGGTTTCAGGCCCGTTGCCGAAAACGAACGTCAGGGGCTGGTCAACGCCGTATTCGGACGTGTCGCCAATCGTTACGACCTCATGAACGACCTGATGTCGGGCGGCGTCCACCGACTCTGGAAGAACGATCTC
>JAHQVI010000028.1 GCA_019634405.1 Hyphomicrobiales bacterium | reverse complement strand
GTCCGATTGGCGACTGGGACGCCTATTGCCAGCAATTGGCGCATTTCGTCTATCGCTCCGGCGCCAGCATGAAGGCGGTTTTCGATTCCGCCAAGACGCAGGCCGCGCGGGTCCTGTATGCGGAGGGCGAGGAAGAACATGTCCTGCGCGCCGTGCAGGTTGTCGTCGATGAGGGGCTCGCCTTTCCTGTGCTGATCGGGCGAACGGAGGTCATCGAGCAGCGCATCGAGCGCTATGGCTTGCGGCTGCGGCTCGGGGAGAATTGCGAAGCAGTCAACATACTTAGCGATCCGCGCTATCGCGATATTGTTTCCGAATATTACGAGTTGACGAAGCGCAAGGGCGTGACGCCGGCGATCGCTCGCGAGGCAATGCGCACGCGTCCGACCCTGATCGGCGCGATGCTGATGCGGCGCGGCGAAACCGACGCCATGCTTTGCGGGACGACTGGGGTTTATACGGACCATCTGAATGCTGTCCGCGATGTGATCGGGACGCGGACGGGCGTCAGGCGTTTCGCCGCGATGAATATGATCATGCTGCCCGAGCGTCAGGTTTTTATCTGCGATACGCAGGTCAATCACCATCCGAATGCGGAAGAGCTGGCCGAGATCGCCGTTCTGGCTGCCGAGGAGGTTCGCCGCTTCGGTCTGACACCACGCATCGCGATGCTGTCGCATTCCAACTTCGGTTCCTCCGATAGCCAGGACGCGCAAACCGTGCGTGACGCTTTGGCGATCCTTGAGGAACGTGCGCCGGATCTCGACGTTGAGGGCGAGATGCAGGGCGATGCGGCTCTGTCCGCGCGTGTGCTGGAATCGACTTTCTCGGGCTCGCGCCTGTCGGGCAACGCCAACCTTCTGGTCATGCCCAACCTAGACGCGGCCAATATTACCCACGGGCTGTTGCGCGTCGCTGTCAGCAATGGAATTACGGTCGGGCCGATACTGCTCGGTGCGGCAAAACCCGTTCATATCCTTGATCCTAACACCAGTGTGCGACGGATCGTGAATATGACTGCTCTTGCTGCAGCCGATGTCTCGGCCCACCGGAAGAATGAAACGGTGGTTACAAGTTAGTCGGGAGTGTGAATGCTACGCGTGTTGTCAGCGCTTATCTTTGCCGTTTGGTTGGGTCAGGGGATGGCTGCTGCCGAAGAAGAGGCTGCGAACAAGGCCCCTTGTGAAATCCTGACCGCGACGGGAGAAAGCTTCCTGATTTGCCGTTTCGATCCACGCAAGGAAGAAATCCGTCTTTTCCTGCGCGATCCCGGGGGGCGTTATTTCCGGCATTTCCGTCATTTGAAGATCGAGCTGGAAAAGCGCGGCGAGACGCTTCTCTTCGCGATGAATGCGGGGATGTATCATTCGGACCGCTCACCGGTCGGGCTTTACGTCGAGAATGGCGAGAGATTGAAAAAAGCCAACACAAATGATGGCTATGGCAATTTCCATCTCAAGCCGAACGGCGTGTTTTTCATCGGGGAAGATGGTCGCGCGGGCGTTCAGGAGACGGCGGCGTTCCTGGAGGCAGAGCGCAAGGTGCGTTTCGCCACGCAATCGGGGCCGATGCTGGTCATTGGCGGCAAGATCCATCCTCGCTTCATCCCGGATTCGCCATCACGCAAGCGGCGCAATGGCGTTGGTGTGCGCAGCGACGGGACCGTTATATTTGTGCTGTCGGATAGACCCGTCAGTTTCGATCGTTTCGGCCGCCTGTTCCGCGATATTCTGAAAACGCCGAACGCACTCTATCTTGACGGCACCATTTCCCGTATTCACGCCCCCGAATTAGGCCGTAGCGACCCAGGCATCGCGATGGGACCTATCGTCGCCGTGATCAGAAAAAGTCCGACCTCGGAATAGGTATGTGAGAAAAATATGTGCAAGATAGACCTCCGTTAGGGGGGCGTGATTCAGGCTGCCTCGGTCAGAGGGTAAACCGGGTTCATATGATGAACAATAGACCAGTTATTACGGAGCGCGATCTCTACGAAACGGCGCTACAAGAATATAAAGAACTTGAGGCTGATATAAGATTGTTTACTGAAAATTCGATGCGTACAAAAAACTGGAGCATAATGGTTGGCGCTGCCGGGATTTTCATTGCGTTTATACATAAGCAACCGACAATTTTATTGCTAACGCCTTTTGCAGCTATTTTGTTTTGGACTGTGGATGCACGCTGGCGTTCGTATCTAGTCTGTTTTATTCAACGTCAGAAAGAAATCGAGAGATATTTTCTCCAGGAAAGGCGCTATATCGGTCCACAGATCAACCGGTCCTTTGACAGAAATTTTATGAGAATGCAGCAAGATCTGTCTCCGTGGAATCTTGCTAAAAGCCCGTCGATACATATACCGCACAGTCTCATCGCCTTCGTTGCCATATTCGCCTATGTTCTGATGTCGATGGGGTTTTTATCGTTTTCGTAACGGTTTCGCTTCGCGTTGGCGCGCGCCGATCCAATCGCCCCATATTCGCACCCTTGCAAATTGTCCGAGACCGATGCACACTCTCTCATTACCGAGGGGGGCTGGCGGCAGCTGGCTGAGATCGAACTGAACCCCGTTCGACCACCCTTTGAACCTGATCCGGTTTGGACCGGCGTAGGGACGGATGTATGGATGTGGCTGGCAAGACTCCCCTGATAGAGACAGAGCGCCTGTTATTGCGCGCTTGGACAGAAGATGACCGTACCTCTTGGGCGGAGATGGGCGGCGATATTCATGTCATGGAATATTTTCCCAACCTCCATACGCGTGAAAGAAGCGACGAAATGCTGGATCGCTTCAATAATCATATCTTTGAGCATGGCTTTGGCTTTTGGGCGTTGGAAGACCGCAAGAGCGGAGAATTTATTGGCTTTACGGGCTTGCTGCGCTCGGGCATTGCCGCGCATTTTACGCCCTGCGTCGAGATTGGCTGGCGGTTGGCGCGATCTCATTGGGGAAAGGGATATGCAACAGAAGCCGCTCTTGCCTCGCTTGAGTTTGGGTTCGAACGCCTGGGTTTGAAGGAAATCGCCGCAATGGCGGTCGTCGCCAATCTGCGCTCACGCCGCGTAATGGAGCGGATCGGCATGACGCGCGATTTTGACAGCGACTTTGATCATCCCGGCATTCCAGCGGGGCATCCCTTGCAGCGCCATGTGCTTTATCGCATCTCGGCGGATGCTTATTTTGGCTTGAGGCGGATTGATGGCGGCTGAGACTTTCCCGATTGAGACCGAACGACTGATCCTGCGAAGGTGGCGCGACGATGATCGCGGGCCGTTTGCCGCGATGTGCGCCGATCCGGCCGTCATGGAATTCCTGACGCCGCAGCCGACCAGGGCTGATAGTGACGGTTATATTGACAGGCTGATCGCGCATCAGGTGCAGCATGGCTTCACATTCTGGGCCATGGAAGAACGTACGACCGGGGCCTTTGCTGGCATGACTGGTCTTAGATATGTGCCGTTTGAGGCGCATTTTACGCCTGCCGTCGAATTTGGTTGGCGGATGCCCGTTGCGAATTGGGGCAAAGGGTTCGTCACGGAAGCTGCGCTTGCCTGCAGGGACTATGGCTTTCAGCATTTGAAGCTGGATGAAATCGTCGCCTTTGCTTCGGAGCGGAATATGCGTTCGCGCGCGGTTATGCCACGGATCGGCATGACGCATGATCCAGAAGATGATTTCTATCATCCCAGACTGCCCCGAGATCATCCCGTTCAGCCCCTCATTCTCTATCGTATCAAGAACCCGGCTATGGCCGAGAAGGGAAAACCCTCATGAACAAGATCACCCGTCCTGACGAATTGCAGCCAATGAAAGTGACGACCGGCCCGATTACCGGATCACGAAAGGTTTACGCCGAGGTGGGCGGCCTGAAAGTGCCGTTGCGCGAGATCCCGCTACATGAAAGCGCGAAGGAAGCGCCGGTGCGTGTTTATGATAGCTCGGGCCCCTATACGCAGACCGACGCCGGAATAGAGGTCGAGCGCGGGTTGCCGAGAGTTCGCGCAGACTGGATCAAGGCGCGCGCCGTGGAGGCTTATCAGGGCCGGGAGGTCAAGCCGGAAGACAATGGCAATGCAGGCAAGGCGCTGGCGCGTGAGTTTCCGCCGCGCAATCAGCCCTGTCGCGGTCGGGATGGCGAGCCGATCACCCAGCTTGAGCTGGCGCGGGCGGGCGTCGTTACTGAGGAAATGCGCTATATCGCGGCGCGCGAAAATCTGGCGCGCGAGGCGGTGCTTGAGCGTGCCGGTGAGGCGCTGGCCGATGGCGAGAGTTTCGGTGCGGAGATCCCGGAGCATATCACGCCGGAATTTGTGCGCTCGGAAGTGGCGCGCGGGCGGGCGATCATTCCCGCCAATATCAACCACCCCGAACTTGAGCCGATGATCATTGGCCGGAACTTCCTGACCAAGATCAACGCCAATATCGGCAATTCCGCCGTCACTTCCTCCGTTGAGGAAGAAGTGGAGAAAATGGTCTGGGCGATCCGCTGGGGCGCGGATACGGTGATGGACCTGTCCACCGGCCGCAACATTCACAACACCCGCGAATGGATCATCCGCAACGCGCCGGTTCCGATCGGGACCGTGCCGATCTATCAGGCTCTTGAAAAGGTCGATGGCGATCCGGTCAAGCTCGATTGGGAGGTTTATAAGGACACGCTGATCGAGCAATGCGAGCAGGGCGTCGATTATTTCACCATCCATGCGGGTGTGCGGCTGCGCTATGTTCCGATGACGGCCAAGCGCGTGACCGGCATTGTCTCGCGCGGCGGCTCGATCATGGCGAAATGGTGCCTCGCCCATCATCGCGAAAGCTTCCTCTATGAGCGGTTCGACGAGATTTGTGACATCATGCGCCGCTATGACGTGTCTTTCTCGCTGGGCGACGGCCTGCGTCCCGGTTCGATTGCCGATGCGAATGACGAGGCGCAATTCGCCGAGCTGGAAACGCTTGGTGAGCTGACGAAAATCGCCTGGGCGAAGGGATGTCAGGTGATGATCGAGGGGCCGGGCCATGTCCCGATGCACAAGATCAAGGTGAATGTCGAGAAACAGCTTGCCGCTTGCGGCGAAGCGCCGTTCTACACGCTTGGCCCGCTCGTGACCGACATTGCGCCAGGGTATGACCACATTACCTCCGGCATTGGCGCGGGCATGATCGGCTGGTACGGCACCGCCATGCTCTGTTATGTGACGCCTAAGGAGCATCTCGGCCTGCCAAACCGCGACGACGTGAAAACCGGTGTGATTACCTACAAGATTTCGGCCCATGCGGCGGATCTTGCCAAAGGGCATCCGGCGGCGCAGCTACGCGACGATGCGATTTCGCGCGCCCGTTTCGACTTCCGCTGGGAGGGTCAGTTCAATCTCTCGCTCGATCCTGACACAGCGCGCTCGATGCATGACGAGACGCTGCCGAAAGAGGCGCATAAGGTTGCGCATTTCTGCTCGATGTGCGGCCCGAAATTCTGTTCGATGGAGATTACCCAGCAAGTCCGCGACTATGCCGCCAAGCTGAACCGCCCGATCGAGGCGGCCAAGGAAGAGGGCATGGCCGAAATGAGCGAGAAGTTCAAGGAGATGGGCGGGCAGGTTTACGTGAAACCATCACAATGAAAATTGAATTTATGGAAAGAATCATTTCACTATTTTTCCATGGAGAATGGTATTCAAAATGGACAAGCTAAAGCTAAAAGGCTTGTAAAGGACTTTACCATTGCGCAATCATCATGGGCGTATTGGGAAGCAATTAATGGTGAAACTGAAGTCTCACGCCAGAAGTTTAGAAAAGCGATCAGCAATGTTTCGGGGTGGCCTAATGGCTTAACAGCCGCCCTCCTGCGAGACACTTTGATGGCTTTTTCAAGGATTGTCGACAAATCAGGTAGTGCATCTTTATGTAGAATTAGAAAATGCTTTGAAGATACGGAGAGTGACTTAATTGAGCGTGCGCAAAAACATGCTAAACATGAAGCGGATTTGATCGAAGCAAAAATTGCCGAATTTAAAAAATGGGTTCCTAAACAATGGAACGGTGAACCACCGCAAGAACCTTTGCTATATCATTGGCGGGGCGACATTGAAAAATTGCGTAATAATTCTCTGGCGCACTCAAACGAAACATATTCGCTAAACAAAATCCAAATTGATAAAATTCGTAGAGGATTCAAGCTGTTGTGGCCGTTGGTAAGAGATGCCCACCACATTTTTGATGGCTCACCACCGCCCGGTAACATGCTGTGCGTCCTCACTGAAAATGCTAATAATTTTTGGAATTATGCGGAAGTTGGTTTTATTCAAGCAAATGAAAAGCAAAATAGAGAAAGAGAAATCGCACTAACTAAGGTGCAGCTTCGTAGCAAATAGAATACTCGATTGTTTTTTGATAAAAATTACGGATTTTCTCCACTAAAATCCGCAGGTGCCGATTGATATATGTATATATCAAAACTGGCAATCCCTCATATGATTTAAGACCAAATTTTCCACACGCAATCATATCGCTTCTCCTGAAATAATCCCATTTACTTGCGATTTCAGGACCAAGTTACCGGTTAACTCTGCAACTTACCTGCTCCCTTCGCACTGTCGTGGGCCGTAAGAGGCTGGCCGAATACATTCATCTTTCATTAATACAAATCAAGAGCGGTCTTCCTAAAAAAGTCACGGAAATCTGGGAAATAGACTATTGTTGCGTCCAGTAAGCTTGTTCGGGAACAGGTGTTTTCGATATTCTGGTGAAAGTATGCAGTATGAGGGGAATATATCAGTAATGGGCCAAAGACTTCCGGTTTATTTTTTTGTTCACGTGCCTAAATGTGCTGGCACGACATTTATTAATCACTTTGTTGAATATATGCCGGACCGTTTTCAACGGCCGCCAAGACGGAATTATATTCCCCGGCTTTTAAATGGAGGGGTCAGCGATGCAAGTGTCTTTGAGCCGGAATTTGACAAGCTGGACATCGTCGGCGGTCACTCAATGTCGAAATCCGCCCGTCAGGTCGCAGGACTGCGTCCGGTACGCGAAGTCATCCTGATACGCGACCCGCTCAGCTTCATCGTTTCTTTCTACAATTACCGAAACCGCAAGGCTGCGAAGATGAATCTGGGACCGATCAGCCTGGAGCTGTTTTATCGGTCCTTGCCCCGCAACCCGATCAGTCGTTTCGTGCTCAATCGCTATCTGGAGATCGGCTATCCCCATCTGCTCGGCTATTCATCATCGGATCGGTTGCAGCTGATCGACAGCGCGTTCCGGCGTTTCTGGTTTGTCGGCTCACACAAGCATTGCGGCGAAGTGGTTGCTGAAATATCGAGCCAGCTTGGAATACCGACCGAAATGCGAGCGCAAAACGTATCTCCGGAAAACAGCCTGAAACCGGAAGACGTCAATCACAGGCTTCGGGACCAGATTCTGGAAGAGAACATCCTTGATCGAGCGCTTTTCGAAATGTGGGGCGACGCCAAATTCTCCGGCCGACCGCACCAGACAGAGCTGACCGTATCGGCGAGCGATCATGCCGCCCATATCTCGCGGGAAGTGTCCAGAAATTTCACCTATCCCATCATGCGGATGAAACGGCGTATGGGAGCCTCGGCGCGCGCGCAGGCTGTTTGAAATTCCCGGATTTTGAGAATTTTGCCCGAAAGATCGGCCGATGCGCGGAATGAGGTCCGCAACAGGACGAAGAACCTTGCGGTCCTTGCTCCGCGCGACACCATCTACGGCCTGTCTCACACCGGTTCTTATAAATGAGAACCGGTGGCGTTCGGGAGCCGCGCCGGCCGATCTCGAATAAGCTCGCACGTGCAGCCGTGTTTGCCGGGTCACGACATCAATGCCGAAGTCCGAACAGCCAACACCAATGCACTGACATTTTGGCCGTCTATTTGGGCGATCCACAACTCTTCGCATGGCTGAGCGTGGCGGCGACTGACCGTTGCGCAACTCGTCTCACAATCGCGTCAATCTGTTCAAACCCGTGATATGTTTTCATCACAAACACATAAGGAGGAGATCGCCAATGGACGCCAATGCCCTGAAAGCCATGCAGGCCCCGATTAAGGAAAAATATCACGACGCGCCAGAGGCGGCCGTGGTGACTTTCACGGCCGAGGGGAGCGTCGGCGAGGGCGTAACATGTTCGGTGCGGACATCGCAGGCCCTGATCGAAGCCGGGCTGCATCCGGCAACGGGCGGCAGCGGCATGCATGCCTGCTCCGGTGACATGCTTCTGGAAGCGCTGGTTGCCTGTGCCGGCGTGACGCTTAACGCCGTTGCGACCGCGCTTGGCTATGAGATCGGCGAGGCCAGGGTGCGGGCCGAGGGCGATCTCGACTTTCGCGGAACGCTGGGCGTCGCAAGGGACGCGCCGGTCGGCTTTCGTGACATTCGCCTCGCATTCGAGCTGGGCGGTAGTCTGAGCGAAGACCAGCGCGTAACGCTGCTCAAGCTGACAGAGCGTTATTGCGTCGTCTATCAGACCCTCGTCAATGCGCCGAACGTCAATGTGGCCATGCGCTAATCCTTGCGGATCATCAGCTTCTGATAGCCCCGCTCGCTCATGACGGGACGGCGGCTGGAGATGGTGCGCGAGTTGACGCCGTTCCAGCCGATTTCGCCGCACAGCCGCGCATATTCGATCTTGGGGCAGCGATTCATGACGACTTGCAACCCGGCTTCTTCGGCCAGCGCAGCCGCGGCGTCATTGCGTACGCCAAGCTGCATCCACACAATCTTTGCGCCAATCGCAATGGCTTCCTCGGTTACACCGTAAGCGGCCTGAGAATTGCGGAAGATGTCCACCACATCGACCGGCTCGGGAATGTCGGCAAGCGATGCATAGACAAGCTGTCCTGCTATCCGCCCTCCGGCATGACCGGGATTGACCGGCAACACGCGATATCCCTTGGCGACCAGATATTTCAGGACAAAAAAGCTGGGGCGAACGGGATTTGCGCTGGCCCCGACCATAGCGAAGCTTTTCGCCTCGCGGAGAATGCTGCGGATATAGCTATCCGGATAGGTGTCGTGAGTCATGAATGCGTTCCGTAAATGTCCCGCATATATATGAGCAGCGCGGGTTGACGAAAAGTATGTCCTGTCATGGGACGCAATGCAGCACTTTTCGGTCTTTCGTCCCGCCTTAACCGCTATTGCAAAATGATTGCGTCGATCTGGCCGGCCATCGGCTTGACTACCGCGACATTTTCCGCTGGAGGTTCTTCCAACAGCTCGCCCGCGCCCTTGCGGAGAGCCTTGATCAGCTTGGCCTTCTGCTTGTCGTTCAGGAAATCATTCTTCTCGATCTTGGCGATCGCCTTTTCGAGCTTCTTGTTGGCTTTGGCTACATTTATACCAGTGCGTAAATGTGCATAGGTTCGGCCAACGGATGAGGCGACAGAGAGCCATTGCTTGGTGCCGGTAAAACCGTGCGGCTTGACG
>JAHQVI010000027.1 GCA_019634405.1 Hyphomicrobiales bacterium | reverse complement strand
CACAAGGTTTTCGAAAGTATCGTAAGTGCCGGATTTGTCGTCGCGCGCATAGAGCGTGATGGCTCCGGGATTCCCGCCGACCTGCGACCAGTCGGTTATCTTTCCGGCAAAGATCTGCGCGACCTGTTCAAGCGTGAGCCGGTCGAGCGGGTTGGACGGCGATACGATAACCGGCAGGCCATCCAACGCCAGCACATGTTCGTTCACGGACAATCCGGCGTCTATAAGCGCTTGCCGCTCGCTGTCCTTGATAGGGCGGGACGATGCGCCGATCTCGGCGCCGCCGCTCAGCAGATTGCTGGCCGATGTTCCAGATCCGTAGGACTGCGCATCAATAAGCGCGATGCGCTGGCGGTTTTGATCGAGAAATTCCATCTCGATTTCTTCGGCGTTCGCACCCACGCGTTTTTCGACCAGATATCCCTTGCTATCGCCATAGGCCTCGATCAGCGCGGGCGTAAGAGCCTCGCCAACCGTATTTGAGCCTCTGATCCCGAATGTTGCATCGGGCGCGGCGTTGGGGAGCGCTACGACGGTTTCCGGCTCGCCAAGGATGATGCAGCCGGGGCCCCGGCATTCATATCGGTCCACCTCAAGGACGATCGCTCCGAAATCGGGTGAGGTAATCAGGCCCGCATTATCCCTGACCGAGACGAGGTCGCCCTTGATCACAAGACCGCCTCCGCGCATATGCATTTCAACCGGATCGGAAAATGCCGGCAATGTTTGACCCGCAGTCAGCGCCGCAGCGCAAATAAGCGCGATCAATTTCTGCTTCATGTGGATGTGCCCTATCGTCATTCAGTTCCTGATAATGATCTCAGGAACCGTTTTGTGGTTTAAGCGGTTGATGCCGCTTAATCGGACCGAACAATCGACCGCCAGGAACTTTCTCGGCTTCCGTTCGGATTTCCGGTTGCGGTCAAAGAGGATGGCTTCATATTCGAGCTCGGAATAAGGGCCTGTTCCGCATGTTTCGAAGCTGCGTTCGTCCCGTGCACGGGACTCATAGTCGAGCGCCATGTTGATGACGCCGCGTTTCTGCTCGCGATTGCGGAAGAATGTGTAGACCTCAACCTTTGCGCCGGGCTCCCGCCCATTGCTGCTCGTGCTGAGAAACCCGTGTCCCCGCTTCTGCGGCGAATATGCAAGTTCGCGGGCTGCGCGCTCGGATCGTGGCTTTTCAGCCCAGACATGATCAGGCGACTCAGGAACTGCGGAATATTCAAATGCATGCAGATCGAGATTGACAGGCGCCACCCAGATCACGGCGACTTTTGTAACGACATCCAGATCCAGCGCCTCTAGGGGCTGTTCCAGCGCCGTACCGTCCGAAAATTCGATCATGACCGGGATCTGATCGCCTGCGAAACAGTCGAGAATGAATGTGAACTGTCCGTTTTGATCGAGTACGCGCACGAAGGCGACATCTGCATAGGTCAGTTTAATGGGTTCAAAGCGGCGACAGATCGAACGAATTTTGATCTCGGACCGACCGGCGGACATCGCTGTAACCGTGATGTTCGGCGGTGCGCAATCCGGCAGTTTGCCGTCAGCCGGCGGGAGGACGACCGATGTTTCCGGTGGCGGGCTCGAAATCCTGTCGAAGAGCAGCCGAGCCGACGTACTATGTTTTTGCGATTGGGAGTTAGCCGTTCCAACGGCCAAACCGCTGGACAAAGCAACCGCAACAACGATGATAATCCACGCTAAGAGAATTGGCGGCACCTTGTTTTCCTTGTGCCATACAGCCTATTTCATATTTAACTTAAGTAAATTACAGGTATGTGACGTAATTTTGTGCAAATTTAGGCGATTGATATAAAATTATGTGTGATGTCACATCGGTTTTGGGTCTTTAATTGGGTTTTTTATAATCGTTGTAATATATATTGCTCTGTGGCCTCTATGTGCAATTTTCTAAATAAGCGGACACTTGCTATCATGAAATTCTGAACTGCATTATATGATTCACACACAACAGTGTGTATGTATATAAATCCACTTTTTACATTTTATTTCAATAAGTAGAACCACCATTTTTATGAATTTTTTAAAATACTCATCTATATTTGAAGTCTTATGTATAGTTGATGTTTGGATTCATTATATCTGATATTTTTTCAGGAACGCTGTCGGCGTCAATGCCCGAAAGTCCGCCAGCGCCTCTTTTAGTTTTTCATGCGGCCAATCCCACCAGCCCAGCGCTTCGATCTGCTGCGCCACGTCCGGCGGGAAGCGCATTTTCAAAATTCTTGCGGGTACGCCCGCGGCCACCGCATAGGCGGGGGTATCATGAGACACGATGCTGCCCGCGCCTATGACTGCGCCATTGCCAATGGTTCGGCCTGCAAGAATGACAGCGCCGTGACCAATCCAGACATCATGACCGATGGTCACGCCATGCGACCGCCGCCATTGAAAGAACTCGGCGTCACGGTCTTCGCCTTCGAAATAGTCACCTGCGCGGTAGGTGAAGTGATGCTGCGAAACGCGGTATGTCGGGTGGTTGCCAGGATTGATCCGCACATGAGCGGCTATCGAGCAGAATTTGCCGATGCGGCTATAGATTGCATCGCTGTCATTGACGATATAGCTGTAGTCGCCGAGCTCGACCTCGATAAGTTGGGTCCGCTCGCCGACCTCGGTGTAACGACCAAGCCTGCAATCGGAGACCGTCGCGGTGGGATGGATGAGCGCTTCCGGTCCAAGCCGTGTTCGAGACGCCACCATTAGACGAGCATCTTTCTGACCAAGGCGCTCAGCACGTCAACGATCACCACGGTTGCGATCACGATGAGGATGATTGCGGCTGTGTCGGCATAGTTGAAGCTGCGGATATTTTCATAGAGCGACTGGCCGATCCCGCCCGCGCCAACTATGCCGAGAACCGTTGCGGAGCGCACATTGGTTTCGAAGCGGTAAAGCGTTAGCGAACTCCATAAAGGCATGACCTGCGGGATCACACCGAAAATCACCTCCTGGAGGCGGCTTGCCCCGGTTGCCCGAATGCCTTCGACCGGACGCGGGTCGATGGATTCGACGGCCTCGGAGAAGAGTTTGGCGATGATGCCGGTATTGTGAACCGCAAGCGCCAGAACGCCCGCCAGCGGTCCGAGACCGACAGCGACGACGAAGACCAGGGCGAAGACCATTTCGTGAATAGCGCGGAACACGTCCATAAGCCTGCGCACAGGTTGAACGATCCACCATGGGCAGATATTGGAGGCTGCAAGAATAGAAAAAGGGATGCCGAAAACAACGGCCAGGGCCGTCGCCCAGATTGCAATCTGTACCGTCTCGACCATCTCCCAGACATAGCTGCCGGCGCGCGCGAAATTCGGCTCGGAAAAGCCCGAGGCGAAATCGGCCATGTTTTGCCAGTCGGTTATGATGTTGAGCGACTTGTGCATCTCTGTGGGCGACCAACTCCAGATCAGCAGGACCGCAATTGCAAACCAGATCAGCCAGTTTGTTAATCGTACGCTTAAAGGGTGGTGCGGGATTTCAATATTGGAATCAGGTGATGTCTGATCGGAACGAGCTTTAGCTGTCATGATCTGCCCTCATAAAAACGGCTGGCGCGGAATCACCGCACGCCAGCCTCAATCGGATCGAAGCGCGAGCGCTTAAGATTTTGCGCCGATCTGCTTTTCGATTTCCGCTGCCTGAGCTTTCAGCTCATCGAGCTTGGCTTTCTTCTCGTCATCGCTCAGGCTTTCGTCACGTTTGACACTGGCCATCTTCTTGTTGACTTCCATCTGGCGAATAGGAAGAAGCTGGCTGTTGTCCGACTTCCGGAATGGCGCCCAGCCCAGCTCTTTCAAAACAGCGCTGGCCTTTGCATCGGCTTCCGCATCGCCGGAAGCGCCATAACCGAAAATGAAGCTGGAAATTTTCTCTTTCGTGGCATCGTCAAGATCCTTGCGCCAGACCAGCGGGTCGGACGGGATAAGCGGCGATGTCCAGATAACGCGGATTTTCTTGCGAGCTTCAGGATTCGTCTTTTCGATGCGGGTGAGGTTCTCGCTGTTGTTGGCGGCAGCGTCAACCATCTTGTTGGCGGTCGCCAGAGCATTGGCTTCGTGGTTTGCGTTTCTGACCGTCTTAAAGCATTCTTTCGGATCGATGTTCTTGGCCGAAAAAATGAACGTTGTCGGGACCAGGAAGCCGGACGTCGAATTCGGATCGCCAATGCCGAAATTCAGCGACTGGTCGCAAGCCAGAATGTCTTCAAGCTTCTGATACGGGCTCTCTTCATTGACGATGATGTGAGAGTAGTAGCCAGGCTCGCCGTCATCCGGAACGGTTTGAGCGAAGACTTCGCCTTCGGCCCGATCGACAGCTTCCATGCCGGACTTGTTGCCAAACCATGCGACCTGCACCTTGTTGAAGCGCATGCCTTCGATGATGCCTGCATAGTCTGTGGCGAAGAAGGCGTTGATCTTCAGGCCGGTTTCTTCTTCCATGGCTTTCAGCCAGGGCTCGAAGATCACCTTTAGATTGCTGGACGATTCGGTTGAGATGATACCGAAATTGATCTCATCTGCAGCCTTGGCAGGCGCAGCGGCCAGACCGAGTGCGGCCACTGCGGCCATTACGAAATTGCGCATCATGAGATGGCTCCTTGAAACACGGGTTTTTCGTTTCTTGAACTCTCCGGGATAATCCCGAAGCTGTGACTGGCGCTGGAACGCCAGATTAGGTTAAGCCTTACTGCATCGGCGCATAGGCGCGCTCGGGAGCGCTGTCCGGTTCGCTCGCAGCCGGTGCGTCCACCCGGCTGTCATCGTTTGAATTTTCGACGCCTGGCAGGAACAGCTCTTCGCTTTCAGCGCCATAAAGTTCACTGAGAAAGGCGTGGGTCAGCGCACTTGACGGCCCGTCATACACAACCTCTCCGTCGCGCAGCGCGATCGTGCGCGGACAGTAGGCGAGCGCATATTCCACCTGATGCAGCGATACGAGAACCGTAATGCCGTCATGCCGGTTCAGATCGGCGAGGATATCCATGACACGGCGCGCAGATGAGGGATCCAGCGAGGCGATCGGTTCGTCGGCGATCAGGATGTCGGCACCCTGAACGAGCGTCCTGGCGATCGCAGCGCGCTGCTGCTGACCGCCGGAAATTTGCGACCCGCGTTTCAAAGCGTGATCCGCGATGCCGACGCGTTTCAGCGCACGCATGGCGCGCTGGCGCTCCTGGCGGTTGAAAAGGGAAAGATTTCCTCGCAGACGCGGCATCTGTCCGAGCAGGCCAAGGCAGACATTGGTCAGCACCGAAAGACGGGGAACCAGATTGAATTGCTGGAACACGATCCCGACGCGCGCCCGCAATTTTGAGGCGGCTGAGGTGATGCGGCCGCCTTCCTGCATGGGGATGCCGAGAAGATTGATGCAGCAACGCGTTACGCCGGATTTCGAGGATCGCAACGTATCGATCGGCAGGAGCCCTGCGATACAGCGGATCAGCGTTGACTTTCCGGAACCGGATGCGCCGATCAGAGCGACCATCTCACCATGATTGATCTTCAGCGAAATGTCTTGCAGGACCTTCGCGTTGCCGCGGAAGGTCTTGTGAACCGAAATAATCTCGATTGCCGGGGCTACCAATGCTCTCTCCAATAAATTTAATATCCGTTAACAAAATATGATTACGGCAACATTTCAGTTTTGCGACAGAAATACGACACAAATAATCAGTGTAAAGATTTTATGGGCGTTAAATGTTTGATATTTGACGGGGCGGGATTAGCGACATCATGTGAAATTTTGTCATGAAACCGTCAACGACCTTGTGTAAATCGTGTCAACGAAATGACATCCTTTGACAATATCGAAAACAGCCGGATCGCTCGACGACAGGCGCTGATGCGAATATGCGCACAAGCGACCGAGGCCGAGCTGACACAGGCATTGGCGGATTTTGGCGCTATCCCGCAAGTTGAAGACGTCCGCAGCCCCGAGGAGGGGCTGGTGATGCTCCGCGGACGGATAGGCGGAGACGGAGCCGCCTTCAATGCTGGCGAGGCGACCGTCACGCGCGCAGTCATCCGTCTGGAGGACGGCACGCTCGGCTATTCCTATCTGCTTGGCCGTTCACGGACGAAGGCAAGGCTCGCCGCCATCATCGACGCTCTCGGCCAGAATGAAGACAGACGCGCACAGCTGCGCACATGTCTGATCGAGCCCGTCACTCAGCGCCGGTCCGCCGAAACGAAAGCGCGCAATGAGGAGACGGCTGCGACCCGCGTCAATTTCTTTACGGTGGTGCGCGGTGAGGACTAATCAATGAAACCGCCCGCAATTTCCCCCGCCTTCCATGACGTTTCGCGTCAGAGCCAGGCCGTTTTCCGAGCGATCATGCAGGCAATGGCTCAGCCGGGACGGACCGGCTTGCTCGATACCGGGTTCGAGACGCCTGCGCCGCTTGCGCCCGGCGCGGCTGCAATTTTGCTGACTTTGGCCGATTTCGAGACGCCGCTATGGCTTGATGCAACGCTGTCAGCCAGTCCGGCCACGACAGACTATCTGCGTTTTCATACCGGCGCGAGCCTTGTCTCCGATCCGCAAAGCGCAGCCTTTGCCCTGATCGCTGACGCGGAGCGCGCGCCGCCCCTGACAGCCTTCTCGCAAGGGACGCCGGATTATCCCGACCGCTCGACCACGCTCGTGTTTCAGGTCGGCTCGCTCGATGGACAGGACTGGCGGCTTGCAGGGCCGGGGATCAAGGGCGAAACCGTCTTCGGTGTTTCGCCCTTGCCTGCCGGTTTTATGCAGCAGCTTCAGGAGAACAATGCATGCGCGCCGCTCGGCGTCGATGTGCTGTTCGCCAGCCAGACGCGGATCGCTGCAATCCCGCGCAGCACACGCATTATGGAGGCGCGCTGATGTATGTCGCGGTCAAGGGCGGGGAAGCTGCAATTGAGGCTGCTCACAAATTGCTGGCGAAGGAGCGCCGCGGCGACGCCAGCGTTCTGGAGCTGACGACCGATCAGATCCGCGAACAGCTCTCGCTCGCGGTCAACCGTGTTATGAGCGAAGGCTCGCTTTACGACCCCGATCTTGCCGCCCTGGCAATCAAGCAGGCGCGCGGCGATCTCATCGAGGCGATCTTTCTTGCCCGCGCCTATCGCACGACATTGCCCCGTTTCGGCTATTCGGAGCCCGCAAATACGAGCGCCATGGCGATCCGCCGCCGTATTTCGGCAACCTATAAGGATTTGCCCGGCGGTCAGGTGCTCGGCCCGACTTTCGATTACACGCATCGCCTGCTTGATCCCTCGCTTGCCGGCGAGGGGAATTTCCCGGCTGTTGAGAAAACCGAGACGGGCGATGCCGAAGTGTCACCCCATGTCGCCGCGCTTCTGAACAATGAGGGGCTGATTGAGGAGAATCTTCCGCAAAATCCGGATGCCGACGTTTCGGACCTTACGCGCGGCGCACTGGAATTTCCCGCTGACCGCGATCTGAGACTACAGGCGCTGGCGCGGGGCGATGAAGGCTTTTTACTCGCTCTTGGCTATTCGACTCAGCTCGGCTTTGGCCGCACCCATCCCTTTGCCGGCGAAATCCGCATGGGAGAGGTCGAGGTGTCTTTCGTTCCGGAAGAGCTGGGTTTCGAAGTTCCGCTTGGCGAGGTGACGTTGACCGAATGTGAGATGGTGACCCAATTTGCGGGATCGGCCGACGCTGCGCCGCAATTCACGCGCGGATACGGGCTGGTATTCGGTCACAGCGAACGCAAGGCCATGGCCATGGCGCTGGTGGACCGTTCGCTCCGGACGGCCGAATTCGGCGAGGACGTCGTCGCCCCGGCGCAGGATGCCGAATTCGTGCTCAGCCATGCCGACAATATCCAGGCGACCGGTTTCGTCGAACATCTGAAACTGCCGCATTATGTCGACTTTCAGGCCGAGCTGGTCTTGCTGCGTCAGCTTCGCGCCGAATGGGAGGCCGAACGCGGCAAGACCGACGGCGCTTCGCCGAAGGAGGCCGCAGAATGAGTAGCGCGCCGGTCTACAATTTCGCCTATCTCGACGAACAAACCAAGCGCATGATCCGCCGCGCCATTCTCAAGGCGATCGCTGTTCCAGGCTATCAGGTGCCGTTCGCCAGCCGCGAAATGCCGATGCCTTATGGCTGGGGGACCGGCGGCGTCCAGCTTACGGCCTCGATCCTTGGGGCGGGCGATGTGCTCAAAGTGATCGATCAGGGTGCGGACGATACCACGAACGCTGTTTCGATAAGAAAATTTTTTGAAAAGACGGCCGGCGTGGAGACGACCTCGCTCACGGGCGATGCGACGATTATCCAAACCCGCCACAGGATACCCGAGGAGCCGCTGACAGCGGATCAGATCCTTGTCTACCAGGTGCCGATCCCGGAACCGTTGCGCTTCCTGGAGCCACGTGAAACCGAGACCCGGCAGATGCATGCGCTTCAAGATTATGGCCTGATGCATGTCAAACTCTATGAAGACATCTCCCGTCACGGCCATATTGCGACGACCTACGCCTATCCGGTGAAGGTCGAAGCGCGCTATGTCATGGACCCCTCGCCGATCCCTAAATTTGACAATCCGAAGATGGACATGTGCTCGGCCCTGCAGCTTTTCGGTGCCGGACGCGAACAGCGCATCTATGCTCTGCCGCCCTATACGCAGGTGACAAGCCTCGATTTCGAGGACCATCCATTTGAGCGGACGAAGTTCGAAAAGCCGTGCGGGCTGTGTGGCGCGACGGGGGTCTATCTGGATGAGATCGTGACCGATGATCAGGGCGGCCGGCTGTTCGTTTGTTCAGATACGGATTATTGCGAAGGCCGCCGTGGCCACGAAACTGACGGAGGCGTGTTGTGACAGACGCTCCGCTGATTCAGGCCAATGGCCTCACGCGATATTACGGTGCGCATATTGGCTGCCTGGATGTTGATCTTGAGGTCCATGAGGGCGAAGTGCTGGCCATTGTCGGCGAGTCCGGCTCGGGAAAATCGACGCTCCTGTCGCTCCTGTCAACGCAGCTTCCGCCGACGCGCGGCGAAGTCAGCTACAGGACGCGCGATGGCGTGTCGCGCGACCTGCTGAGCCTGCCCGAAGCGGAGCGGCGTTTTCTGTTCCGCACCGATTGGGGGTTCGTGCATCAGGATGCGCGCGCAGGCCTTCGTATGGGCGTGTCGGCCGGTGGCAATGTGGGCGAGCGGCTGATGGCGGTTGGCTGGCGGCATTATGGCCGGATCCGCGATGAAGCGACGGATTGGCTCGCGCGCGTCGAGATCAAGGCCGAGCGCATTGACGACAGCCCGAAAACCTTCTCCGGCGGCATGCGCCAGCGGTTGCAGATCGCCAAGAATATGGTTACGCGCCCGCGCCTTGTGTTCATGGACGAGCCCACCGGCGGTCTCGACGTTTCGGTGCAGGCCCGGCTGCTGGATCTCATCCGCGGGCTGGTTTCCGATTACGGACTTGCGGCTATCGTCGTCACGCACGACCTTGCGGTTGCGCGCCTCCTGTCACACCGGATTATGGTCATGCGTAACGGCCGCGTCATCGAGACCGGGCTGACCGATCAGGTGCTCGACGATCCGCAAGAAGCCTATACGCAGCTCCTTGTTTCCTCGATCTTGCAGAGCTGACCCATGAGTTCACACGACGCGATCCTGAAGCTTAAAGACGTCGCCAAGAGTTTTACGATGCATTTGCGCGGCGGCGCGCAGCTACCCGTCGTCGCTAATGTCAGTTTCGAACTCGACAAGGGACAATGCGCGGTCCTGGGCGGCCCCTCAGGCACGGGGAAATCCTCGATCCTGAAGATGATCTATGGCAATTACCGCACCGATATCGGCCAGATCTGGCTGCGCGAGGAATCCGGCTGGATCGATCTGGCAAAAGCGGAACCACGGCGCATTCTGGCGCTTCGGGAAAGCGCGATTGGCTATGTCAGCCAGTTTCTCCGCGCTATTCCGCGTGTGTCGGCGTTCGATCTGGTTGTGTCTGCGGCATCCGAAGGCGGGCTGGATAAGGCGGCTGCAGAGCAACGCGCTGCGCAGCTTCTGGCACATCTCAACCTGCCGGAGCGGCTATGGTCCCTGCCGCCGGCGACATTTTCCGGCGGCGAGCAGCAACGCGTCAATATTGCGCGCGGTTTCGCCGGACAGCATTCGCTGCTGCTGGTCGATGAGCCGACGGCCTCGCTAGATGCGGCCAGCCGGGCAAGAGTGCTTGAGTTGATCTCGGAGCGACGCCGCAACGGGACGGCGATTCTCGGCATATTCCATGATGACGCGGTGCGCCGTGAGATTGCCGATCATGTCGTCGATGTCACGCGTTTTGCAGCCGGGGTGAACGGCTAGGGCGCTTTCAGGCGAAATGGCCTTGGTTGCCAGCCCGGACAGCGCGTGAAAACAGGACCCCAGAGCGCTTTTCGCGAGCCCGTATGAACGGAAAATGCTCTACGCAGATCGTTCTGTAGGCTGATTATTCATTTCTGTTGTTTCACAACGATCTCAGCGATCATTTCTCCATCCTCGTCAAGGCCGGTTTCCACAAAGCCGAGACTTGCGTAGAGATTGCGTGAAGCGGCGTTTTCGGGGACGTAGCAGATCTCGATACGCTCAAGCTCGCGATCTTTGCGGATCAGGTCCAGCGCGCATTCCAGCCCGGCGCGGCCATAGCCTTTGCCCTGATGTTTTTTGTCGATCATGAACCGGTAGATCGTATAGTCATGCGGCTTGTCGTCCTCATCGCAGGATTCATACATCACGAAGCCGACGAGTTTCTTGCCTGCATAAATGGCTTTGGGAACCGCGTAGGGGTTGAACTTGGATTCGGCGATCGAGACGGCGTTGCTTGCGACGAGATTTTGCTGTTCTTCCCGCAGCTCCAGATCGACGACGGCCTCCCAATTGTCGGCGGTGACATCCTT
>JAHQVI010000026.1 GCA_019634405.1 Hyphomicrobiales bacterium | reverse complement strand
CATCCTTCAGGCAAACAGCGACATCCACGACGGTAAAGCCGAGCGGACCGGAAGACATGTAATCCTTAACGCCATATTCAACCGATGGGATGTATTGCTTGGGCACCACGCCGCCGGTAATTGCGTCGGAGAATTGAAAGCCCGAACCACGCGGCTGAGGGCGGATTTCGATGACGACGTCACCGAATTGCCCATGCCCACCGCTCTGCTTCTTGTGCCGGCCGCGTATCTCGACGTTGCCGCGTATCGTTTCCTTGTAGGGAATCTGCCGGGGGCGGGACTCAACCTTTACCCCGAACCGTCTTTCAAGTTGCTTGATGGCGATGCGCAGATGCATTTCCCCCTGTCCCCAGAGCACCATTTCACCGGTTTCGGGATCGAGCACGAGGCTGAGTGAGGGATCTTCCTCGATGAGCTTGGCCAGGGATGCGGTTAGTTTGACCTCGTCCTTCTTCTGAGCGGCGACAAGCGCAAGCCCGTAGACGGGGTAGGGCGGGGTTGGCGGTGAATTGGGAGCGCTTGAGGAATTGCCGAGACTGAGGATGCTGCCGGTTTTGGTGGCGTCAAGCCGTCCCAGCGCGACGATGTCGCCAGGCGTGCCGGGCGCGTCACGTTTGCGCGGTTCCTGCCCGTGGATGGTGAATATCCCTGCGGCCCGCTCCTCGCCTTCCTGAGACGTAACCGCTGAGCCATCAGCGTAAGAGCCGCCAAATATCCGAACCAGCGAAAGCTTGCCTGCATGCGGCGTATGGTGTGAGCGGAAAACATAGGCGGCAGGTTCATTCCTGGTCAACCCGAGACGGTTTGCTGCGCGCGGCCAATGCGGCGTTTCATGCCGCAGGGCTTTCAACAACCGGGTGACGCCATTGCCCTTTTCGGCGCTTCCGAACAGGACCGGGCAGATCTTGCCTTCGGAGAGATCCTCGCTGAGATCGTCGAAAACACGGTCTCTTGGCGGTTCGATGTCGCTGAGCAGCGCTTCCATCAATTCATCGTCGTAGTCGGCCAGTTTCTCCAGCATCGAGAAGCGGGCTTCGGCTTCGCGCTCATGAAGATTTTCCGGTATGTCGACAACCTCGCTCGGAGCGTGCTCCTTGTAGACAAAGGCGCGTTCAAGCGCGAGGTCGACGAAGCCGGTCGCCAGACCATTCCGCCAGATCGGGATCTGCCGGAGGACGAGGGGCAACTCGCTGACGGGCTGCAGCATCGGGATCAGCTGCCGGATCGGCGTTTCGTTCTTGTCAATCTTGTTGATGAAAAGAAAATGCGGAATTTTGCGGTCGGAGAGCTGCTTGAGCGTAAGTTGCAGCGCGGGAAGCTTCTTCTCGTCAGCTTCGCACACGACGATCGCTGCGTCGCAGACAGTCAGGGCTGATTGGGCGTGAAACTGGAATTCGATGGAGCCGGGACAGTCTACAAAGGTAAATTTATCGTCTATGAAAGTGGTGTCAGCGATATTGGGTTCGATACTCATCTGATGATCGCGGGCTTCAGGCGATGTGTCGCCCACAGTATTTCCCGCAGCGATGCTGCCCTGGCGGTTTATTTGGCCGGTTCGGGCAAGAATAGCTTCCAGTAAAGTTGTCTTGCCACTGAGATAAGGGCCAACTATTGCAATGCAGCGTGCGCCTTGGCCACGGGGGCCATCCTTGTCTCCCATAATTTCCTCCGCATTACGTTATTTTTCTTGGTTGCGCAGCTTAAATACGCGCCAGCGTATATGGTGAACCTCAAAATGGGAGTTTGCAAGACCGGTAAGTCTCATTGCGGTTTCCGCAATGCGGAAAAGTTGGTCAGCCGGCAAAGTCCAGGCCGATGTCCAGCACGGGCGCGGAATGGGTCAACGCCCCGGAGGAAATCATGTCGACGCCGGTTTCCGCGATCGCACGCACCGTATCGAGAGTGACTCCGCCTGACGCTTCGAGCGCAATATTGCGGCCGCTGCACATCTGGACCGCCTTGCGCAGATCGGCAGGGTTCATATTGTCGAGCATGACGACATCGACGGCGTGGCGTAGCACTTCAGCAAGTTGATCAAGCGTATCGACCTCGACCTCGATTTTTACGAGATGGCCGGTTCCCTGCCGTGCGCGCTCGATGGCCGGACCGATGCCGCCGGCCGCAACGATGTGATTGTCCTTGATGAGGACGGCATCGAACAAACCGAAGCGGTGATTTGCTCCGCCGCCTGCGAGCACGGCGTATTTTTCGAAGGCGCGCAGGCCCGGAGTGGTCTTGCGCGTGCAACAGATCTTTGCGTTTGCGCCTTCTATGGCCTTTGCATAAGCCCGCGTCGCCGTTGCTATCCCGCTGAGATGGCCGAGATAGTTGAGCGCGACGCGCTCGGCGCTCAATATCGAGCGCGCCTTGCCCCTGATGCACGCAATTGCGCCGCCTGCCTCGACATCGGCTCCATCCGCGACGATGCTCTCGAAAGATACATCGGGATCGAGGCGTCGAAATGCGGCTTCCGCAATCGGCAATCCCGCGATGCGGCCCGGCCTGCGCGCGGCGATCTGGGCGTTCGTATAGGTGTCCGCCGGAATGGTGAAATTGCTGGTTATGTCGCTGGCAAGGCCAAGATCTTCGGCGAACGCCATATCGAGGGCGGCAGGAATGAGATGCAGCGGAAAGGCGAGCGTCATTGTGTCGATCCTTGCAGGATGTCTTCTGAAAGGGCCTGTGCGGCGCTGGAAGTGATCATGCTGCGCCTTGCGTCTGACGCCATCGCCGTGAAGTCCGAGCGGTAATGCGCTCCCCGGCTTTCCTCGCGGAAATAGCCGCTCACCGCCATCATGCATGCCGTCTCGGCAATATTGGCAAGCGGCGATGATGGCGCGGCGGCAAGCCGCATGTCCTCGATGAAGGCGAGCGCTTGACGAAGGCTTCGGGCGGAACGCACCACGCCGACATGTTCGGTCATGACGCTCTGCAGTTCGATGAGTCTGGCGTTATCGGTCCGCGGATCGAAGGCGGGGCCTTCCGTTGGGGCTCCCCCTCCAACGCCCGGGCCGAGCCCGGTGATGTCCTCGGCCGCGCGGCCCGCCATGACGACGGCCTCAAGTAGGGAATTCGAAGCCAGCCGGTTTGCGCCATGCAATCCCGTCGAGGCGGTCTCGCCAACCGCCCATAATCCGTGGACAGAGCTTCTTGCGTCGGCACTCGTGGCGACGCCGCCCATGTGGTAATGCGCGGCCGGAGCGATCGGAATGAGATCGGCGGCAGGATCGATGCCCGCATCCTTGCAGGCGGCGTAGACCGTGGGAAAATGCTCTTTCATGCCGTTGCCGAGCGCGCCGCGACAATCAAGATAAGCGTTGCGGCCGGCTGAGCGTTCAAGCTGAACGGCCCTTGCAACAATATCGCGCGGGGCAAGCTCGGCGTCCGAATGCGCAGTGATCATGAAGCGATCGCCTGAGCCGTTGACGAGTTTGGCTCCGTCGCCGCGCAGCGCTTCTGTTGCGAGGGGCGCGGGGCGCTTGCCGACATCGAGGGCGGTTGGATGAAACTGCACGAATTCTGCGTCGGCGATGACGGCTCCGGCGCGCCCGGCAATGGCAATGCCGTCCCCGCATGCTTCATGTGGATTGGTCGTCAGGCTGTAAAGCTGGCCTATGCCGCCGGTCGCCAGGACGACGGCGCGGCCGGGCATGAATGTGCTGGCGGCTGGACTGCCTTCCGCCGGTGCATAATATAGTCCGGTTACGCGCCCGTTCGAGACGGCGAGATCGACGGCTTTGGCTTTTTCGACGAGGCGGATCGAGGTCGTGTTCATAACCGTCGTAATCAGCGCGTTCATGATCGCCTTGCCGGCGCGGTCGCCCTGAACGCCGATGACGCGGCGGGCGCTGTGGGCGGCTTCGCGCGACTGACGCAACCGTCCTTCAAGATCGCGGTCGAAAGGTACGCCGAAACGCAGGAGATCCTCGATCCGGTCCGGAGCCTCGCGGACGATGCTTTCCACCATTGCAATGTCACAAAGCCCCGCTCCGGCCTGTATCGTGTCAGCGGCGTGGACGTCGAAACTGTCACCCTCGCCGATGGCGGCGGCGATCCCGGCTTGAGCCCATGCGCTCGATGCGCCTTCGCCAAGCGGGCGCGGGGTGATGATGGTAACGGGCATCGGGGCGAGCTTGAGAGCGGCAAAGAGGCCGGCCAGCCCGCCGCCGATGACAATAACGGGCCGTTCGGCGGGTCCTGAAAGTGCGTGAGCCATGCTTTTTCTTTACGCCTTGCGCAGGCCAAAGGTCAAATGGGCCTGGGGCCATAGGGGCCGTTTCTTGGGACAGCCTTGCTTCCGGCAAGCCGTAAGCAGATTGCCGGGACAATGCAAGACACATGGAGATAGGGCATGGAAGCCTGTCAGGCAATATCGGCGCCAGCATCGGACCGAAAAGCGGATGCTGGTTTTCGGACAAATCCGATGCTTGGACAAAGTGGTAGAACGCCGCAGTCATGACCGATTAACGGCCGGGAGCCCAGGCTTGCAAGGCAGGATGATCAAGGACGCCAATCAGGGCGGCGGCGCCCGATGCTGAAACGAAGGTGAGGCAGGACCGGAAATCTCAGTTCCCGGCAGTCGTCAATTGAGCGTCGTCATCGATATTCACAAATTCGTTCTTCATGAAATCGATATTGCCGCTCGACAGGATCGATTTGTCATCATTCTGGATGCCGGCCGGTGCGACGCCGGTGTACGCGACCGTCTGAAGCGACTGCTTGGAGAAATCCAGCTGGGCCACGAATTCGGAAGATGGCTGGTAAGAGGTGTTGGAGACGACGTGAACGATCTTGAAGCCTTCGAGCTTGAGCTGGGTCAGGAAGGAGTCCATGGCCAGCGCGGTAACTTCCTTGAGGTCATGGAAAAGAACAATGCCACCATTCATCCGGCGAATGCGCTGCATTGTCTGATTGATCAGCGCTTCAGGGGTCAAATCTGCCGCAGTGTCGTCAGACACGACGTCAACGGACCAGATGCTGATATTGCGGGTGGCCAGATATTCGTTTAGCTCCTCAGAATAATTAAGGCCCGGATAGCGGAAGAATGGTGCGATCGGTTCGCCCAGAATATAAGCGGTTGCCGCAAAGCCTTTCTCGATCTCTACCTTTGCTTCCTCAAAGGTCAATTTACGCATATCGCGCGGATGCGACCAGGTGTGGCTTGCGATTGTGTGTCCCCGGCGAGCGACTTCCTTGATCTGCCGCCTCATGAAGGAGGACATCCGGCCGACAGTGAAAAAAGTCGCCTTGATGCAATGCTGGTCGAGAACGTCGAGGATTTTAGGCGTATGCGTGCGATGCGGGCCGTCGTCGAATGTCAGGATGATTTCTTTTTTCCGCAGAAGCGAGGGCACCTTGAACTGAAGACGGCCGAAGCGTGGACCATTACTCGAATCAATCGCTATAATTCTTGAAAGGCCGGTTGTCCGCGGATCGTTCGAGCAATCTGCTTGTGCAAAAGAAAAAGGCACAGCAATAAACGCTGCCGTTAGGGCAATCCTGATACACTGATACATAAAGAAAATTTCCCGTCCGCCACGCTGTCTGCTGTTTG
>JAHQVI010000025.1 GCA_019634405.1 Hyphomicrobiales bacterium | reverse complement strand
CTCGGCGAAAGCTTTCCGCGAGCGCTCCGCCCAGCGCAGTGACAGATCCATCGAGGATTTAGCTTCGTCATGCGTTGCCGGAAATGGCGTGCATTCATCAAACTGCATTTGAATGTCGGCGCCGAGACGCGTCTGCACTTCAATGGAGCGCTCCGGCGTCAGCATATGCTTGCTGCCGTCAATATGGGACTGGAAGCTGACGCCTTCCTCGGTGATTTTGCGGAGCTGAGCAAGCGACATGACCTGAAAACCGCCGCTGTCGGTCAGGATCGGCCCGTGCCAGCGCATGAATTCGTGAAGGCCGCCCAGCCGTTGCATGCGCTCGTCGCCGGGGCGCAGCATGAGATGGTAGGTATTTCCAAGAATGATGTCGGCGCCGCAATCCCTGACCGTGTCGGTAAACATCGCCTTGACGGTGGCGACTGTGCCCACGGGCATGAAAGCGGGCGTACGGATCGTGCCGCGTGACGTGACGATGTCGCCGAGACGCGCGCCGCCATTACTGGCCTTGAGGTTGAATTGAAATCGTTGCGTCATTGTTATGGTGTCCCAGGCGCGGCGTCCGGTGCAGGCGAGAGCAGACACGCATCGCCATATGAATAGAAGCGGTAACCAGTCTCGATAGCATGGGCGTAAGCGCGCTTCATCCGCCCAAGGCCGGAAAACGCGCTGATCAACATGAACAAGGTCGACCGGGGCAGGTGAAAATTGGTGATCAGCGCGTCGGTAGCCCTGAAGCGATAGCCGGGGGTGATGAAAATATCCGTATCACCGCTGAATGGACGGAGATTGCCGGCTTCGTCGGCTGCGCTTTCGAGCAGGCGCAGCGATGTCGTGCCGGTTGCGACGATGCGCCGGCCTTCGCGCCGCGCGCGGGTGAGCCTGGCGGCCGTTTCCGTATCGATTTCCCCCCATTCGGCATGCATGCGGTGTTCTGACGTATCGTCCGCCTTGACGGGCAGGAAAGTTCCGGCGCCGACATGGAGCGTGAGAAAAGCGGATTCGATTCCGGCGGCCTTCAGCCCGGCAAGGAGAGCGTCAGTGAAATGGAGTCCCGCCGTCGGGGCGGCGACAGCTCCCGGTTCCGAAGCATAGCGCGTCTGGTAATCGCTTGCATCGCGCTCGTCCGCCTTGCGCCGCGCCGCAATATAGGGCGGAAGCGGCATCACGCCGATTTCGGCGAGGCATTCCATCACAGGGCGGCCTTCGGTTTCGAAGGCAATGTGGATTTCACCGCCCTCGCGCTTGTCCATGATCCGTCCTTGCATAATGCCGGCAAAATCGATCAGACCGCCAACGCTCAGCTTTCGGCCCGGTTTGGCGAAAGCCAGCCATTCCGTGTCCGAAAGGCGCTTGTGAAGCGTCACGCCGATGGTCGCGCCTTCGCCGGTCTTGCCCGGCCTTATGCCGAAAAGCTGGGCGGGGATGACGCGCGTATTGTTGAATATGAGAACGTCGCCCGGCTGAAGGAGCACAGGCAGGTCGCCAACTACCCGATCCGCCAGTTCAGGCTCGAAGCCCGGCCTGACGCAAAGAAGCCGCGCGGATTCGCGCGGCTGGGCAGGCCGGAGAGCGATGCGCTCTTCCGGCAGGCCGAAATCAAAGTCATCGACGCGCATGACGGGCGCGCTCGTCAGGCCGCATCGGCAGCAATTTTCATCGAAACGATCTTATCGGGGTCGCTTACGGGCTCGCCACGCTTGATCTTGTCGACATGCTCCATGCCCTCGATCACCCGGCCCCACGCCGTGTATTGATTGTCGAGAAACGTTGCATCGTCGAAGCAGATGAAGAACTGGCTGTCTGCGCTGTTCGGGTCCTGGGCGCGCGCCATGGAGCATACGCCGCGGATATGAGGCTCATTGTTGAACTCGGCCTGCAATTTCTGGCCCGAGCCGCCCATCCCCGTTCCGCTCGGGTCGCCGGTCTGGGCCATGAAACCGTCGATCACACGGTGGAAGACGATGCCATCATAAAACCCCTCGCGGGCGAGTTCCTTGATGCGGGCAACATGGCCGGGAGCCTTGTCCGGGAGCATCTCGATCACGACACGCCCATGGGTGGTGTCCAGCAGAAGCGTGTTTTCCGGGTCTTTGATTTCGCTCACTCGTCTTTCCTTTCGATTTTATTTAACCGGCTTCAGACGCAAGTTGCATGCTGACTATCGTATCAGGATTGGAGACCTCGCCATTCTGGCCTTCCCCCTTCTTGATCGCGTCGATATGGTCCATGCCATCGGTAATCTGGCCAAAAATCGTATATTTGCCATCCAGATGCGGCGCGGGCTCGAACATGATGAAGAACTGGCTGTTGGCGCTGTCCGGATTCTGGGAGCGAGCCATTCCGAGCGTCCCGCGCTTGAAGCTTTCGGCGCTGGTGAATTCGGCGGGCAGATCCGGATAGTCCGAGCTGCCAGTGCCATTGCCGAGCGGGTCGCCCGTTTGTGCCATGAAACCGGTGATAACGCGGTGGAAGGTCAGCCCGTCGTAAAAATCTTCCGAAATGAGCTGCTTGAAGCGTTCGACATGTTTGGGAGCAATGTCGGGGCGCAGCTCGATGGTGACGCGGCCGGATTTGAGTTCCAGATAAACCGTATTGGCCGGATCTGCTGCGAGGGCGGTACCACTCACAGCGATAAAGGCGAGGCAGGCAACGAGAAAATGTTTCATTGCAAGGCAACTCCAGCAAGGTGGTTTCTTTGTCAGGACGGCGGCCTGGCCGTCAGAATGTCTTTTATCAGCTTGGCGACGGCCGGGGGTGCAAACGCCGAAATCTCGCCGCCCATCTGAGCCATCTGGCGGACGAACGTGGCGGCAATATGCCTGTGCTGCCCTGCGGAGGGTAGAAAAATCGTGTCCAGCCCCGGCGCAACGGCGTTGTTCATTCCCGCCATCTGCATCTCATAGGCGAAATCTGTCGTGTCCCGGAGGCCGCGGAGGATGGCCACCGCCCCGGATTTGCGCGCCGCATCGACGGCCAGATTGTCGAAACTGGTAAGGGAAAGAGAACCTGCACAAGGGAGTTCGGCAATGGCGGCCTCAAGCAATCTGCGGCGCTCTTCGGGCGAAAACAGCGTTTTCTTCGCATGATGGACGCCGATACCGATAACGACCTCGTCAAAAAGCTGCGCCGCGCGCGCGATCATATCCAAATGACCGAAAGTCACCGGATCGAAACTGCCGGGATAGAAGACAATTTTTCGGGTCATACCCGCTGACTTTCCTTGTTTCGCGCCGGTTTGGCCGGAGCGCCCGACTGTTAACCGGTAGATGATCTAGCTTTGCCGGGCCGTGGCCAGCCAGACACCGCCGATCATCAGCAATATGCCGCTTACGCCATTGGCGGCCTGCCTGCGTTTCCTCGTAAACCAGAATTGGGCGGATCCTGCAGCAAATGCAATCGCTGCGTCAATTGCCGTTGTTACGAACATGAAGGTCACGCCCAGAACCGCCAGTTGAAGCCATGCCGGAAAGCTTGCGGCGGGGTCAAGAAACTGGGGAAAGAATGCGCCCAGAAAGAGCAGCACCTTGGGGTTGGACAGCGAAACCGCCAGCCCCTGCCAATACCAGCGGCTGCGCGGAACGGCGATATCGGCAGTGTCGCCTCGCGATGCGAACGCGGCGCGCAGATGCTTGTAGACGATCCAGACCATATAGGCCGCTCCGGCCAGCCGCACCCAGTCAAACCATTCGGCGAGAATGGCGATTGCGGCGCTCATGCCCGCGATCACGATGGCGACTAGCAGAAAATTGCCGGTCGTCGTTCCTGCAACTGTCATGAGTGCGGCGCTGACGCCATGTGCGGCGCCGTTTGCCATGAATATCGACCAGTTCGGACCGGGAATAACGGCGAGCAATGCGCATGCGGCAATGAAGGCGGTTAGCAACTCGACATTCATGGTGCATCTGCTTTCAAGGTCACTGCAATGTTCAGTCTAGTTTATCGCGCCGACAACCATGCCCGGACAGGTCAGACGGCATCGCCGTCAGCGTCCGGCGCTGCCGACGGCTCGTCTTCAGGACCCGGTTCGACTGGCGCGTCACTGTCCGCGCCATTTTCGCCATTGCCGTTCCCGTTGCTTTCTTCCGGAATCGAACGGACGGATACGACGCGTTCGCTCCCCGCCGTATGGAAGATGCGCACGCCCTGCGTCGAACGTCCGACAATAGAGATGCCTTCGACCGGGCAGCGGATCATCTGGCCGCCATTCGTGACCAGCATGATCTGATCATTGTCTTCAACCGGGAAGGAAGCGACCAGCGGGCCGTTGCGATCATTGACGACCATGCCCATGATGCCTTTGCCGCCACGTCCGGAGATTCGGTATTCATAAGCGCTGGTGCGCTTGCCGAAACCGTTTTCGGAGATGGTCAGAACGAACTGCTCAGCGGCGCCAAGCTCGGCGTAACGTTGCTGTGACAGCTCCGCGTTGCCTTCGCCATTTTCTTCGGAGTCTTCCGCCGGCAGCTCCGCCTCCTCCACAGGATGAGCCTCGCCGGTTGCGGCGCGGCGGATTGCGTTGGCCTGCTTCACATAGGCTGTCCGTTCCGCTGGCGTTGCATCGACATGGCGCAGGATCGCCATCGAGATAACGGTATTGTCGTCTTCAAGCCTGATGCCGCGCACGCCCGTCGATTCGCGCCCGCGAAAAACGCGTACATCGCTGACGGGGAAGCGGATCGATTGGCCACGCGCGGTGGTCAGCAGGACATTGTCATTTTCAGTGCAAATCCCAACGCCAACAATTTGCACACCTTCATCCAGCTTCATCGCGATCTTGCCGTTCTGGCGGATTTCCACGAAATCGGACAGGTCGTTGCGGCGGACATCGCCTGTGGAGGTGGCAAACATCACATTCAGCTCGGACCAGCTGCTTTCATCTTCGGGCAGCGGCATGATCGAGGTGATCGACTCATCCTGCTGCAGCGGCAGGAGATTGATCAGCGCCTTGCCGCGCGCCTGCGGCGCCGCCAGCGGAAGCTTCCAGACCTTCATCTTGTAGGCCATGCCGCGCGAGGAGAAGAACAGCAGCGGCGTATGCGTGTTGGCGATGAAGAGCCGGGTGACGAAATCCTCGTCGCGCGTCGCCATACCGGCGCGGCCCTTGCCGCCACGGCGTTGGGCGCGATAGGTCGAGAGCGGGACGCGTTTGATATAGCCGCGATGGCTGACCGTTACGACCATATCCTCGCGCTGGATCAGGTCTTCATCATCGACGTCGCCTTCGACATCGAGGATCTCGGTGCGGCGCGGCGTTGCGAATTCCTCGCGGACTTCGAGCAGCTCCGTCTTCACAATATCAATTATGCGGGCGCGCGAGCGGAGAATATCAAGGTAATCCTTGATGCTTTCGCCGAGTTGGCGCATTTCGTCGCCGATTTCATCGCGGCCCAGCGCGGTCAGACGCTGAAGGCGCAGATCGAGAATGGCGCGCGCCTGCGTTTCGGAGAGTTTGTAGACGCCGTCCTCGCTCACACGATGGCGCGGGTCGTCGATCAGCATGATATAGTGAGCGACTTCAGCCGCAGGCCAGTTGCGCTCCATAAGCTGCCCGCGGGCGACCGAGGGGTCCGGCGCGCTGCGGATAAGCTTGATAACTTCGTCGATATTGGCGACGGCGATGGCGAGGCCCGCCAGGATATGCGCGCGGTCACGCGCCTTGGTGAGCAGGAACTTGGTCCGCCTGGACACGACGACTTCGCGGAATTGCGCGAACGCCAGGATCATGTCCTTCAGATTGAGTTGTTCCGGGCGTCCGCCGTTGAGCGCAACGATATTCGCACCGAACGAGGTTTGCAGCGACGTAAAGCGGTACAGCTGGTTCAGCACGACATCCGGCACGGCGTCGCGGCGCAACTCGATCACAACGCGGTAACCCTGCCGGTCGCTTTCGTCGCGCACATCGGCAATGCCCTCGACCCGCTTTTCACGCACCAGCTCGGCGATGCGCTCAACCATTGTTGCCTTGTTAACCTGATAGGGGATTTCGGTTACCACCAGCGCTTCGCGGTCCTTGCGGATGGTTTCCACGCTCACGCGCCCGCGCATGGGGACCGAGCCGCGCCCCTTGTGATAGGCTGCGCGGATGCCGGAGCGCCCGAGGATCAGACCGCCCGTGGGGAAGTCCGGACCGGGCACGATCTCGTTCAACTCGTCGATCGTGATGGCTGGATTGTCGAGATAGGCAATACAGGCGTCGATCACTTCGCCAAGATTGTGAGGCGGGATGTTCGTCGCCATGCCGACGGCAATGCCGCCTGCGCCATTGACCAGCAGATTCGGAAAACGGGCCGGAAGCACAACCGGTTCGCGTTCGGAATTATCGTAGTTATCCTGAAAATCGACCGTGTCCTTGTCGAGGTCTTCAAGGAGCTTGCCCGCGACCTTTTCGAGCCGGATCTCGGTGTAACGCATCGCGGCAGGCGGATCGCCGTCGACGGAGCCGAAATTGCCCTGACCGTCGATAAGCGGCAGGCGCATGGAAAAATTCTGCGCCATGCGGACAAGCGCGTCATAAACGGCGCTGTCGCCATGCGGGTGATACTTACCGATGACGTCGCCAACGACGCGGGCGGATTTGCGGTATGGCTTGTTCCACTCATAGCCATTTTCATGCATCGAATAGAGAATGCGCCGATGCACCGGCTTGAGACCGTCGCGCACATCAGGAAGAGCCCGCGACACGATCACGCTCATGGCGTAAGCGATGTAGGAGCTCTTCATTTCCTGCGTTATGGTGATCGGACGGATATCCGAGCCGCCATTATTGCCGCTGTCGTTTTTTTCGGTCGTATCTGCCAAGATTTTTCAGCCGGAGTTAAGTCACTCGGAGACAGGGTCATGCGAGCGCACAAATACTATTCAACTTCAGGAATTAGTGCAGACTATAGCCGGGAAAAGCCTTGCATGGCAACTCCAGCGCGAGTCTGCTGGCGTAATGCGAACAGTTATCAAAATACCTGCCGTTCAATCCTCGATCAGAATGGGATTTCGTCATCTAAATCCTTGTCGAAACTTCCGCTATCGCCGCGTGGGCTACCGCCGGAGCCGCTTCGAGGAGCGCCGCTATCATAGGTTGAACCGCCATAGCCGGGACCGCTATCCTGGAAGCCGGGCGCGCCGCCACCGTCTCCGCGTCCGTCAAGCATGGTCAGCGTGGAATTGAAACCCTGCAGAACCACTTCGGTCGAATATTTGTCCTGACCGCTCTGGTCCTGCCATTTGCGGGTCTGCAACTGGCCTTCCAGATAGACCTTTGAGCCTTTGCGCAAATATTGCTCAGCAACTTTACACAGGCCCTCACTGAAAATGACTACGCGGTGCCATTCCGTCTTTTCGCGTTTTTCGCCGGAATTGCGGTCGCGCCAGCTTTCGGAGGTCGCAACGCTGAGATTGGCGATCGGACGGCCATCCTGAGTGCGGCGGATTTCCGGGTCGGCTCCCAGATTGCCTACCAGAATGACTTTATTTACTGAACCGGCCATAGCACGCCCCTGTCTTTCCTTTACGATTCGGGATCATTCTACGCCTTCAGAGCTGTATATGCGGCTCGGCGTTAGGCGTTTTCCACATTTGCTACTCTCTTAAATGGCAAAATGTTCTTTATATGTTCCAGTAAACATAAAATTTGTCAATATTATGCGCTAATCATCGCAGGGCATCTTGTCCGGACCGTGAAGCCTTGAGACGGCTTGCAGGCGCGTTAAATGCCGGTTTGTCTTGATCCAACGATTTACAACAGGCGGATTGCTCTTTGTACAGATTGTTCCTTGGGCGGGCTGCCGGCCCGTGAGGCGCACGCCTTCAGCGCCGCGCCCCGGTCAGATCAGTCCCCTCAAGGCTGGCCCCTGTCAGATCAGCACCCCTCAAATCCGCCTGTTTCAGATCGCTGCGATCGAGCCTTGAATGGCGCAGATCCCGATAGCGCAGCGACATGCTGACATCGCCGGGACCGATGCTGGCGTCATTGACAAGATCGCGGTCGGTCACGACCAGATTTCTCAAGAGCGGGCTTTTTCGTTTGCCGGTCTCCGCGTTCACTTCCCCCTCGAACAGCCAGGCTGTCGGCATGAAGACAAGGCGGCTATGGGCGGGATCGCCGG
>JAHQVI010000024.1 GCA_019634405.1 Hyphomicrobiales bacterium | reverse complement strand
GGACACGGAATCGTCCTCAATCACGACATCGATCTCCGCTTGTTCATGCAGCACTGGCATTACGGTTTCTGTGTCCAGGAGGAAGCCAAGTCCGGCGTGCGCACCAGTCTCCAGTTCTTTGACCGTGACGGCACGGCGGTTCACAAGGTCTATGTGACGAACAAGACCGACCGGGCGAAGTTCGATGCGCTGTTGGAGAAATACACTGCGCCCGATCAGACGACCAACATCGATATTGTTCCGCCTGCGCCCCGTCTGTCCGACAGGCCGGATACGGACATCGACACGGCCGGCTTCCTCACGCATTGGGACACCTTGCAGGACACGCACGACTTTTTTGGCCTGCTGAACACCTTTGGCGTCAGCCGCCAACAGGCCATGCGTCTTGCGGAAGGCGCGTTCACGCGGCGCATCGCACCTGCGACCCTGCGGACCATGCTCGAAGCGGCCAGCACTTCCGGGACGCCGATCATGTGTTTCGTCGGAAATGCCGGTTGCATCCAGATCCACACCGGCACTGTCAAGAAGCTGAAAGAGGTCGGCCCCTGGTTCAACATCCTCGATCCGGGTTTCAACCTGCATTTGCGCGAGGATGCGATCGCTGAGGCGTGGGCGGTACGCAAGCCGACACGGGACGGCGACGTTAATTCGATCGAAATCTATGATTCGGAAGGATTCTGCTTCGTACAGTTTTTTGGTGAACGTAAGCCGAAAAAGCCTGAGCTTGAAGCATGGCGCGAAATTCTGAACAAGCTGCCTACGCTCGCAAATTCCGGAGCCGCCGCATGATAGCCATTAAACGTTTGACCGGCGCGGCGCTTATGCTGGGCTGGGGTTTGATGCTGGTCGTTGGCGCGTCAGCCCAGGCTGAACCAAAGCGTGTCGTGGCGTTGGGCGGCGAGATAACGGAAATCGTCTATCAGCTCGGCGCGCAGGACCAGCTTGTCGGGCGCGATACGACATCGACCTATCCGGAAGCCGCCAATGAGCTTCCCGATGTCGGCTATTTTCGCCAGCTTGGCGCGGAAGGCATCCTTTCGCTGAAGCCGGATCTGATCCTCGCCACTGCGGCGGCCGGACCGCCTGAAGTGCTCGAACAGATCGCATCGACAGGCGTCCAGGTCGAAAAACTGCCCAGCGAGCACAGCGCGGAATCCCTGCTTGAAAAGGTCGCCCGGATCGCCAAGGTGCTGGAAATTCCGGAAGCGGGCGATAAGCTTGCCAGCTCTCTCAGGCAACAGCTCGATGAGGCCAGTGCAAGCATTGCCGCAATGGGAGACAAGCCCAAGGTGCTGTTCATTATCGGTACGGGCGGCGGCGATGTGATGGCGGCGGGAGAAGAGACCGCAGCCAATTCGCTGATCAAGCTTGCCGGCGCGGAGAACGTGTTCGCCGACCATAAGGGCTACAAGACGATGTCGCTCGAGTCTGCTGCGGTGGCCGCGCCGGATGCGATTGCGCTGATGGAGCATACGCTGAAGGCGATGGGTGGTGTGGACAAGATCGCTGATCATCCCGCGCTCAAGCTGACGCCAGCGGCTCAAACGCAAAGGATCGTCGCAAGAGACGGCACTTATCTTCTCAGTTTTGGACCGCGTTTGCCTGAGGCGATGACTGATTTCGCCAAGGCAATCCGCACAGAAGGCCGGTCTTCGCATTGACAGTCGATACCTTGAATTCATCGGGAATGAGCCTGCGCAACCTGCATGAGGCGCAGGAGCGTTCCCGGCGTATCCTGTTGCTGGTGCTTGCGGCAATGCTCAGCGTCAGCTCGTTCCTTGCCCTTGCGGTCGGTCCCGTTCCTATCGGCGCGGGCGACATATGGGCGGCGCTGTGGCCGTCCGAGGATCTGTCGCGCGATGCGCAGATCGTGCAGCAGATCCGTTTGCCGCGGCTTATTCTCGGGCTATGCGTTGGCGCGGTTCTTGGCGTCTGTGGCGCAGCGCTTCAGGGGCTGTTTCGTAATCCGCTGGCCGATCCCGGAATTATCGGTGTCTCCAGTGGCGCAGCGCTCGCGGCCGGTCTCGTTATCGTAACAGGCAACACATTCGCCAGCGGCTTCATGGAGTGGGCCGGAAATTACGCGCTTCCGCTGGGCGCCTTCGCCGGCAGCATGATCGCCATCGTGAGCATCTATGCCCTCAGCCAGCGCGCCGGGACAACATCGGGCGCCTCCCTGATCCTTGCGGGCATCGCGATCAACGCCATGGCCGGGGCGGCGCTTGGCTATCTGACCTTTCTGAGTTCGGACAATCAACTCCGGCAACTGACATTCTGGACGCTGGGCAGTCTTGGCCGGATAACATGGGACAGCCTCGTTCCCGTCGCTGTGCTTATGACGATCGCCGTTGCGCTGACCTTGCGCAAGGCGGCGGCGCTCAACACCTATCTGCTCGGCGAACGCGAGGCTGGCCATCTTGGCCTCAATGTCGAGCGGATGAAAAAGACGCTGATCGTGCTGGGCGCGCTTGGCGTCGGTTCGGCAGTGGCCGTCTCGGGAATCATCGGCTTTGTCGGGCTTGCGGCTCCGCATATCATCCGCCTGTTCGCGGGAGCCGATCATCGCATTGTGCTTCCCGGCTCGGCTCTGCTTGGCGCGTTGCTCGTCATGTGCGCCGATCTGATCGCGCGCACCGCCGCCGCCCCTGCCGAATTGCCGATCGGCGTTCTGACCAGCGCTCTGGGCGGTCCGTTCTTCCTCTGGCTGCTGGGCCGTTACCGACGTGAGCTGTTCTGATGGCGTTGGAGTTAAAGGACGTATCTGTTGTCGCTGGCCGCAAAGCGCTGATTGAAGGCGTCTCGCTCAGCGTTCACCCCGGGAAGCTGACCGTCATCCTCGGGGCGAACGGCGCTGGCAAGTCGACCGCGCTGTCCGTGCTCGCCGGCGATTCGGTTTCGGCGAAGGGTGAGGCACGTCTGGACGGCGTGCCGCTGTCGTCATTATCGCCCCAGGCGCTGGCGGAACGGCGCGCGGTGGTCCTGCAGCATGCGCCGATCAATTTTGCTTTCAAGGTCCATGAGATCGTGTCGCTTTCTCGTCCGGCGCTTCGTAGCGAGAGCAACCGGACATATGCGATCGAGGAACGTGCGCTGCATGAGTTGGATCTGGCCGAGCTGGCGGGCCGGAGCTATCCAACGCTTTCAGGCGGCGAGCGTCAGCGCGTCCAGATCGCCCGTGCGCTCGCCCAGCTCTGGCATCATGAGGAGACGGGGCAAAGCTCCTATCTCCTCCTCGACGAACCGACCGCCCATCTCGATCTGAAGCATCAATTCGTTGCGCTTGAAGCGGCGCGGCGCTTTGCCCAGCAGAATGGCGGCGTGCTCTGCATTCTTCATGATCTGACGCTTGCCCGTGAATTTGCGGACGAGATCATCCTGATGCGGAATGGAAATATCGCGGCAAAGGGCGGTGCAGCCTCCATCCTGACGGCTGACACCATTGCCGAAATCTATGATTTGCCTGCGCATCGAGCCGAAAACCTCGCGCTGTCCCTATCGGCTCCGATGCTGCAGTAAGCCTCGTTCCCGTCGTCCGGCGTCCGGGCTGACGTCCAGAGCGCCGGGTTTTCAATCTGTCATGGCTGGGGCGCTCTATTTCTTTGTCTGGAGCATCGGATCGAAAACCGGTTCCCACTTTTCGGTCCGATGCTGTAATATCGTCGAACAGACAAGGACACTGCATAATGGGACGTGAAACGCTCACCGGACGCGAAATTGTCCGTGATATCCGTGAAGGACGGGCAAGCTGCGAAACCGTCATGGAAGCCTGTCTTGCCCGGGTCGAGGCCCGGGAAGACGAGGTCGGAGCGTTTGCCTATCTTGATCCTGAGCAAGCGCTGAGAAAGGCGAGGCAAGCCGATCGGGCAGGGCGGCAAGGTCCCATGCATGGCGTGCCCTTCATTATCAAGGACATCATCGATACCGATGACATGCCGACAGGCTGGGGCTTTGCGCCCTATGGAAACCGCCAGCCCTCCAGGAATGCGCGCTGTGTTGAGCTGTTCATTGAAGCGGGGGCGATCCCGCTCGGTAAAGCGGTGACCACCGAAATGGCGTTCTACCAGCCGGGCAAGACCGCTAACCCCCGCAATCTCGCCCATACGCCCGGCGGATCGTCCAGCGGCACGGCGGCGGCGGTGGCCGATTTCATGGCTCCCATCGGTTTCGGATCGCAGACGGCCGGTTCGATCATCCGCCCGGCCTCATTTTGCGGCGTGGCCGGCTATAAGCCGACATTGGGCCTTTATGACATGAGCGGTATCATGCCGTTGTCGGAAAGTCTTGATGCGGTGGGATTGATGGCGCGGTCGGTGGACGATATCGCTCTGGGCCATTCCGTGCTTGGCGGGCAAGATAATCAGTTTGCAGATCAAAATGCCGGGCGCGTCCCGCGGATCGGTTTCATGCGTGAACCGCATTGGCAAGAGGCCAGTGCGGACATGCGCGCAAATTGCGAAAAGGCGGCGGAGCTGCTTGCCGCGCGAGGCGCTTCCGTCAGCGATCTGACGCCGCCGCCCATCTTTGCGGAGCTGGCCGAGGCCCAGCGGAAAATCATGGCCTATGAGATCGCCCGCAGCCGGGGCCATGAATATGAGGCCTGTTACGACGCGTTAAGCGCCCATTATCGCGGTTTGATCGAGGATGGACGCGCGATCAGCGACGAGGATTACAGGAATTCGCTGCAACTGGCGCAGGACGGCAAAAGCGCCGTTGCCGGGATCTTCGCTGACTTTGACGCGATCCTCACCCCCGCGGCTCCCGGGGAAGCGCCGGAAGGTCTTGGCTCGACGGGCGACCCGGTTTTCAATCGGATCTGGACATTGCTGCAGCTCCCCTGCGTCAGCATTCCATTCGGGACCGGCCCGAAGGGACTGCCCCTGTCGGTTCAGATTGTCGGGTCATATCGCGGTGATCTGGCGTTGCTCGGCCATTGCGGATGGATCGAGAAACAATTGAGCCTGTGAGAATTATCGTCGGCAAGCCAGCTTGACGCAGCATCCGTTTTTCGTCCGTACGCATTGCGGCCGTTTGGGCGGTTTGCATTTCGCAATGATCAGGGTAGGGCAGCGTTTCGCAGAGCCGTCCGCCCCGCTTTGCCGTTTGCCCGCCGCGTCTGAGTGAACCGGCATCAACACCATGGCCAACATGCAGATAAGGCGCGCGGTCGCGGCGCGCCTGCCATTTCGAAATTTCTGCTTTTGCAATGCCCGATACCCTGTTTTGCCTCTTATTCTCTGACGCGCGGGCGGCAGGATCGGTTCAATCAGAGCACCTTGCCGGGATTAAGGACGCCTTTCGGATCCAGCGCCTGTTTGATCTGGCGCATCATTGCGATCTCGACCGGGGCTTTCACCTGCGTGAGCAATTCGCGTTTCATATAGCCGATGCCGTGCTCCGCGCTGATCGAACCGTCAAGATCGAGCACGATCTCGTTGACGGCGGAGACGACTGTATTCCAATGCGCCATGAATTCAGCCCTCTCCATGCCGATGGGCTGGCTGACATTGAAATGGATATTGCCGTCGCCATAATGTCCGAATGGAACGGGACGGCATCCCGGCACAAGCCGCGTAACAGCCTCGACCGCCCGGTTGAGAAAACGGGGAAGCGCCGCGATCGGTACGGATACGTCATTCTTGATGCTGCCGCCTTCATGCAGCTGAACCTCGGACAGGTTTTCGCGCAGCCGCCAGAAATTCTCAGACTGGCTTAATGAAGATGAGATAGCAGCGTCGGCGATAATCTCCTTCTCAAGCGCTGACATGAGGATTTTTTCAAGGTTCGGCTGGGCTTCATCCGGGCGGAGGCTCGAAAGTTCCACCAGCGCATACCAGGGATATACGCTTTCCAGTGGGTCGCGCGCGCCGTCGGCATGGCGAATGACGAAGTCGATCCCGATACGCGGCATCAATTCGAAGGCCGTCAGCTCCCCCGCAGCCATTTCGCGGGCAATGTCAAAGAATTGCGCCGCTTCCTCGACGCTGGTCATGCCGACAAACGCCGTCGCCTTCGATTGCGGCTGAGGCCAGAGCTTGAGCACGGCCGCGGTGATGACGCCGAGCGTGCCTTCTGCGCCGATGAAGAGATCGCGCAAATTATAGCCGGTATTGTCCTTGCGCAGTTGCCTCAAGCCGTTCCAGATCTGCCCGTCCGCTGTGACGACTTCGAGCCCGAGACACATCGCCCGGGCATTGCCATAGGCCAGCACCTGAACGCCGCCCGCATTCGTCGACAGCACACCGCCAATCTGGGCGGTGCCTTCCGCCGCAATGCTCAAGGGAAAGAGCCGGCCGGCGTCTTCAGCCGCCGTCTGCGCCTCGGCCAGCGTCACGCCCGCCTCGACGATCATCGAATTGCCTTGCGTGTCGAGTGAGCGGATCTTTTTCAGCCTTTGCAGGCTGAGGAGGATTTCACCGCCGAACGGGATCTGGCCGCCGACAAGACCGGTATTGCCGCCCTGGGGAACGATCGCTATGCCCGTTTCATTCGCCAGTGCCAGGATCCTTGCAACCTCCCCGACTGTGCCGGGGCGCAGGACAAGCTGAGTCTTCCCCTTATACAGGCGGCGCCATTCGACGAGATAGGGCTCTTGATCCGCTCCACTGGTTAGCGCATGGGTGTCGCCAACAATTTCTGTGAACTTTTCAAGAAGTTCGGCGGATAGAGCTGGAGTGGTATCGGGAGAAGACACGTGTGTTAATCGCTCCTTGCGGGTTCGGGGCGTGGCGCTGCGGCGCGGCGTAGACGGTCATTGATCGCTTCGCCGAGGCCATGCTCGGGAATGGGCGCGATGGAAATCGTCCGTGCGCCGGTCGCGTCCAGTTCACGTAAAGAGCTGAACAGATTGGCGGCGGCCTCACGCAGATTGCCGCTCGCGCTGAGGTTAAGCACTTTGTCGCTGCTTTGCCCGGTTATCGAGCCGAAGCCGAGAAAAGCATCGCCGGGTTGCGGGAATTCAGCGTTCAGACGGAGATAGGCGCGCGGGGCATAGTGGGAGGTGAGCATGCCGGGCGCTTGCGGCGTCGCGCCATGCGTCCTGCGGGACAAAGGCTCGCCGAGCGCATCCTCGATCGCTTCGCGGGCCAGCGAACCGGCTCGCAACAGGGTCGGAGTATCGCCGGTCAGCGCAATGATTGTCGATTCCAGCCCGGCCTTGCATTGCCCGCCATCGAGGATCATATCGACCTTGCTACCGAGATCGGCGGCGACATGCGCAGCCTGCGTCGGGCTGACCTGTCCGGACGGATTAGCGCTCGGAGCTGCGACCGGCGCACCGGAAGCGGCAATCAGGTTTCGTGCGGCCGGGTGCGAGGGCACGCGAATAGCGACCGTCGGCAGACCCGCGCTGACGAGTTCGCTCAGGCCCGATCCCGCCCTGCGCGCAAGCACCAGCGTGAGTGGTCCCGGCCAGAAAATCTCCGCCAGCCTTTGCGCCTGTTCGTTAAAATGCGCGAAAGTCTCGACCTGCGCCAACTCACTCACATGCACGATCAACGGATTGAATTGCGGACGGCCCTTCGTCTCGAAAATCCGCGCAACCGCCCGTCCATCCAGTGCATTTGCGCCAAGGCCATACACGGTTTCGGTCGGAAACGCCACAAGACCGCCATCGCGCAGGCAGTGCGCGGCGCGTTGAATTGTTTCTGGCGTTATCGTTAACAGTTCTGGCATTATCCTGCTTGAGCGTCCGTCGCGGCTTCAATGGCCCAAATTCGCGCGTTTTCATAGAGTGAATTCGGTCGCGGACACTATATGACAAACATAAGCTGGCTGAAACTGGCTGCATCTTGAACACCGGAGGAAGCATGGCCTATCGCGCACCTGTATCTGATATTTCTTTTTGCCTCAATCATATAGCCCGTTTCAGCGAACATGTTGATGCCGGGATGTTCGCTGATCTGGATACAGATACCGCTGCCGCTATTCTTGAAGAAGCCGGGCGTTTTGCGAGCGAAGAACTCAGCCTGACCAACCGTTCCGGCGATGAAACGGGCGCACGTCTTGTCGATGGCGAGGTCAAGCTGCCGGAGGGTTGGGGCGAAGTTTACCGCAAATTCTGGGAAGGCGGCTGGAATTCCCTGCCGTCACCCACCGAATTTGGCGGGCAGGGACTGCCGACGACGCTCGCCATGGCTGTCACCGAAATGTGGAACGGCGCAAATATGGCGTTCGGTCTCAATCCGCTGCTGACGCAGGCCGGTGTCGAGGCGGTGTACAAATATGGCTCCGATGAGCTGAAGACGAAATATCTGCCGAAGATGATCTCGGGTGAATGGACCG
>JAHQVI010000023.1 GCA_019634405.1 Hyphomicrobiales bacterium | reverse complement strand
GGACGATGTCATCGAGATCGTCACGCATCCACGCCGGGCACATGGTGCGCACGGCCTTGGTGAGGGCGTCGCGCAGGTGAACGTCGTCGGCACGCAGGTCGGCACCGCTCATCGGTCCGCCCATCGTCGAGCCGTCACGCGCACACCCTGGACCGTCGTCATGATCTCCAGTCTACCGACTCCCACCTCGGGCGCCGCGCCCTCACGCTTGCCAAAATGGGATGATCGCCCCAGCCAAAGAGGGACCGCCATTGAGACAAACGGCACGATCGTCACGTCTGGCACCGGCGACCAGGCTGGTTCGGATGTCGCATTGGGCCCGTTTCAGCCATTTCGGCCTGATCCGACATATGAAGAGGATTACGACTACGAAGGACAGGTCGGGATTTACGGCTCAAAAACAGCCGTCGAACCGCCTCGTCCACTGCTCGAACTTGGACGTGAGCAGTATACCTCTGGTGACTACGGCGAAACCAGCACCATTCTCGGCGAGCTGAACCCTCTGGTTCCTGGCCTTTCAGTATATGGTGACTGGCGTACGGCGATTGCGTACAACCAGAATAATGGCGATGACGTTGCGCAAATTGCAACCCGCCTGAACCTGGACGTCGACTTCAAGATTACCGGCACCGAACGCCTTCATGCGTTCTTCACGCCAATTCAGGACAATGCGCAGTTCACCCGGTTTGAATTTGCTGGTGGCGGCGTTGATGACGCGGAGTTCGAATTGGAATTCGATCCGAACCCGCAGACATTGTTCCTGGAGGGTGATATCGGCTCGCTCTATGCCGGCTTCTCAGGTGAACAGGCGAGTTTCGACCTGCCGTTTACGGTCGGTCTCTTCCCTCTGTTCCTGCAGAACGGGATCTGGGCGAACGATGCGATCCTCGGGGGCGCGTTTACCATCCCTGCGCAGAACTCTGCTGATCTGGGACTTTCAAACTTCGACATCACCTTCTTTGCCGCGTTTGACAATATCGACAACCAGGCTCTTGGTGGGCTTGGCGATGCGGGCAGCCGCGACAATAACATTGCGAACCTTTACGGTGTGACCGCGTTTCTTGATGCCTTTGATGGTTATATTGAAACCGGTTATGGCTTGGTTCAGGGCCGTGATGAGGCGGATGATGTACTGACACACTTCGTGACAGCCGCTTATACGCGCCGCTATCGCAATACGCTCTCGAACACGACACGTGTATTCGGTAACTTTGGCGATGGCGACAATAATGACGGCTTCGCGGTTATTTCAGAAAACAGCCTGATCTCGGGTCTTCCGAGCACGTTGCTTCCTTACGCCAACTTCTTCTTCGGCGTTGGCGAACCTCAGCCGCTGGTTGACGGTAACGGCGCGGGTATCCTCAAAAATGTCGGTATCAACTTCGAGACCGATGCTTTGACAGGGTTCCCGAAACTGGATGATACCGGTGCGAACGCCTATGGTGGTGCACTCGGCCTTCAGTATCTCTTCAACCTTGACCAGCAGATCGTTTTCGAAGTGGCGACGGTCCAGCCTTATGGTGATGTAGGCGCTGTTGGTGTCGCTGATCCGCAATATGCTGTTGGCGCGCGCTATCAGATCCCGCTGAGCAAGGCTTGGTTGTTCCGTGCTGATGCGACTTACCAGTTCCTGGAAGGTCAGGACGAAGACAATTTCGGTATCCGTTCGGAATTTCGTAGAAAGTTCTGACCACCAAGTAAAGTTGAATACAAGCATGAAGCCCCGTTTCGTTTCTCTGGAAGCGATGCGGGGCTTCAGTTGTTTACAAGCGAAGCTCCTGCGCCTTGTCAGCGATATGGCGCATCGACGGATTAGGGGCTCGTCTGAAAACCGGTATCGGCAAGTTCGGGTATCGAATTCAGGGCTTGCGATCTGTGTGTACTTGCAAAGCGGCCTTTACTGCCTAAGGACGCCAAAACATCCGATCCGGATGCGCGCGGCATCACGGTTCAGCACTTACACGAAATAGTCCGGATAGGCCTTGCGCAGGGATTCGATTCGCGAAATCGTACCGGTGAGATGCGTTCGCATGGCTTTGACGGCTTTCACAGGTGCGCCGTTGTGAATGGCCTCGACAATAGCCTTGTGGCTGTTGAGTATGTCCCGCCTTTTTCCGATGAGCGGCAGTTCCAGCCGTTGACAGCGCGCAAGGTGCCCCAGTTTCGATAAAATCATCTGATGCAGCGTTTTCATGCCGACCCCATCGAAGAGCGCGCTATGGAATTGCCGGTCCAGATCATTGAAAAGCTGGATCTCGCTCAAATCGTCCAGAATTGATTCCTGCATCTTGATGATCATTCCCGCCTGCTTGACAGTTGCTTCGTTACGCTGTTCCGCGAGCCGCCGGGCAACCTCGATTTCAAGCGCGATGCGAAGAAACTGGTTTTCTTGCAGTTCCAGTGTGTCGATGCGTGCGACGATGGTTTTCGACTGCGGGTAGATCCTGATGAGGCCGTCCTGTTCGAGGCGTTGCATGGCTTCCCGAACGGGCATCTGGCTGACGCCGTATTCGCGGGCCAGCTCAATGCGTGACAACGTCGTATCGGGTTCAAGCTCCATTGAGATGATGCGGTTTCGCAAATGCTCGTAAATGCGGGTCGCTGTGGAGCCAGACGCGAAACTGCGTTCACCGAGAGGAGACATTGTCAGGTAACTCTTACGGACGTTGGAGGAGGCAGGTCAGAGCGCTTCATGCGGGTGCTCCCATAGCTGTGGAGTATTTTACGCCTTGATACAACTGTGATGCTAAAATATTAGTTATATGAAGTCCGGATGTCATCATGTTGGCGTTGATCCTGGCGGCACGCATTCAGGAAACAAGTCATAAGCATCGGTGAACTCGTCCGAATGACGCCGGAGGAACGTCGGGATACGTCCGTCATGTCGCGCGGCGTGCGATCTTCGTTTGTACAAACCAGGCTGGCGGCAGCCATGTCTGGCGCCCTTGTTCATAAGGTGGGGACCGATTTTCGGATAAACATGACGCCTTAGACGAAATGGTAGAGCAGCTCATGAGCGGTTAGAAGCCTGACGCTCTAGAGACAACCAGGCCAGTTTCAACCGGATTATGCTGATGAGCACGAAAAAGAGATACGACGAATTGCGAAGCGCGCGCTGGATGGCGCCAGACGATTTTCGCTCATTCGGCCACCGGTCCCGAACGATGCAGATGGGATACGGGCCGGAGGATTGGGAAGGCAAGCCCATCATCGCGGTCGTCAATACATGGTCTGACGCCCAGCCCTGCCACGCCCATTTCAAGGACCGCGTTGAGTGGGTGAAGCGGGGCATCCTGCAGGCTGGCGGCTTTCCGATGGAGTTGCCTGCGCTGTCGCTCTCCGAGAGTTACGTCAAACCGACCACCATGCTTTATCGCAACCTGCTCGCCATCGAGACGGAGGAGCTGCTGCGCTCGCATCCTGTGGACGGCGCGGTGCTGATGGGCGGTTGCGACAAGACCACGCCGGGGCTCGTGATGGGGGCGTTGTCGATGCGGCTGCCGTTCATCTATCTGCCGGCCGGGCCGATGTTGCGCGGCAATTATGCCGGTCAGGTGCTGGGATCGGGAACGGATTCCTTCAAATATTGGGATGAGCGGCGCGCGGGCGCAATCTCCAAGGAACAGTGGCACGGTATCGAAGGTGGCATTGCGCGATCCTATGGGCACTGCATGACCATGGGGACGGCTTCGACAATGACGGCGGTCGCCGAAGCGATGGGGCTGACCTTGCCTGGCGCATCCTCGATCCCGGCGGCGGACGCCAATCACCAGCGCATGTCGGCCAGCAGCGGGCGGCGTATCGTCGAAATGGTCTGGGATGATCTGACGCCAGACAAAATCGTCACGAAGACTGCGATTGTCAATGCCGTTACCGTGGCGATGGCGACCGGATGCTCGACCAATGCGATCATCCATCTGATCGCCATGGCGCGCCGCGCCGGCATTCCTCTTGAGCTGGACGAATTCGACCGGATCGGCCGCAACACGCCGGTGCTCGCCAATGTGCGCCCGTCCGGCAAGGTCTATCTGATGGAGGACTTCTTCTATGCCGGAGGTTTGCGGGCGTTGATGAAGCAGCTCGGCGACAAGCTGGATCATTCGGCGATGACGGTCAGCGGCAAGCCGATCGGCGAAGGGCTAGACGAGGTGCGGGTCTTCAACGAAGACGTCATTCGCCCGTTGAGCAATCCGGTCTATCACGAAGGCTCCATCGCGGTGCTGAAAGGCAATCTCGCGCCCGATGGCGCGGTCATCAAACCGGCCGCCTGCGATCCCCGGTATTATACCCACGCCGGGCCTGCTCTGATCGCCGACAGCTATGACGAGCTGAAGCAGATCATCAATGACGAAGATCATCCGATGACGCCGGATACTGTTCTGGTTCTGCGCAATGCCGGTCCGCAAGGAGGCCCCGGCATGCCGGAATGGGGCATGTTGCCCATGCCGAAAGCGCTTCTGAAAAAAGGACATCGCGATATGGTGCGGCTGTCGGACGCCCGCATGTCCGGCACCTCTTACGGCGCCTGCGTGCTTCATGTTGCGCCGGAGGCTTTCGTCGGCGGTCCGCTCGCGCTTCTGCGCAATGGCGACATGATCGAACTCGACATTCCGAACCGTATCCTGAACATGCGTGTCAGCGATGATGAGGTTGAGCGCCGCCGGGGTGAGTGGTCGCCGCGGCTGCCGCGCTACGAACGCGGCTATGGCTTCATGTTTTCCAGACATATCGAGCAGGCGGATAAAGGCTGCGACTTCGATTTTCTCAGAAACGATTTCGGTGCGCCTGTTCCCGAGCCCGAAATCAATTGATGTTTAGCCCATAGAGCAAAGAGGAATTGATGAAAGCGGACACAATCGAGAAGCTGCGCCATGTGTCGGTTGCAACACTCGCCACGGCCCTGTTCAAACGGGGACTTCGGAATCAGGTTATTCAGGACGTCCGTCCCGTCTGCATGACGGGACGCAATATGGTTGGTCCAGCCTTCACGCTGCGTTACATCCCGGCGCGCGAGGACCGCAATATGCTGGCTGAGTTTCGGAACCCGGATCATCCGCAACGTAAGGCGATAGAAGAGTGTCCCGCAGGGCATGTCATGGTCATGGACAGCCGCAAGGATGCGCGCGCGGCTTCGGCGGGCGATATACTCATTACACGGTTGATGATGCGCGGAGGTGCGGGGATCGTAACCGATGGCGGTTTTCGCGACGCCATGCGCATAGGCAAACTCGACATACCAGCCTATCACAGCCGTCCGTCAAGCCCGACAAACCTGACCATTAACGAAGCCATCGACATCAACGTCCCGATCGGTTGCGGCGATGTCGCCGTTTTCCCGGGCGACATCATCGTCGGAGATGACGACAGCGTCATTGCCGTGCCAGCCAACATTGCCGACGAAGTGGCTGAGGAAGCGACCGAAATGACTGCCTATGAGGATTTTGTCGTTGAACAGGTCAAAACGGGTGAAACGATCATAGGCCTTTATCCCGTTACGAAGGAAGAAAATCTCCGGAAATTTGCGGATTGGCGTAAGCGGAACGGGCGATAGAATCAGGCGGCGTCAGCATGAGCCGCCGCTTGCGCGAACGCAGACAGCATTTCAACACGGATGATCGGGACAGAGACGGATTTATAGCTGCCGGGATTGTTTCCGGGCCAGAAAATCTTCCGCGATGTCATCGATGGCGGCGCGTTTGCGGAATTGCTCGCGAATATCGCGCCAACGGAAACGGATCGAATTCATCACGATCTCGCTGTCGAGTTGCTTGAATTCGTTTATGACCGGAGCGGCTTCAACCAACATTTTCGGGCTTGCGAAAAAGGCATTCGATTCCAGTTGGGCTTGGGGCCAGGCCGTCTGTTCGGCGCGCTCGCGAAAGGCGGCAATCTGGTCGTTTTTATTGTCGGCGATTTCCCGTCCGCTATTGTCGAGAGCATACTTGTAGCAATATTCAGCCAGGCTCCGGGCTTCCGGGCGCTCCAACCCGGATTGAGCAATGTTCGCAGTCGTAAAAATCGACAGATCGGCTGCGCAGGCCGCATATACCCTGATTTGTGCGGTGCGCACAGATTCAACGAAGTCTTCATTCTCGAAATGTTTGGGATAACTCGTGCCCATACGTTCCTTCAGATATCCAAATAGTGATGTCTGGGCAACGAATGCTGCGCGTGTCTGCACGAATTTGGCCATGTGATCGACCGTGACGATCGGGTCACTTTTGATTCGGTTTCGTACTGCGGATGAAATCGTCTCCGGAACCCATTTCAACACCTGGTTGATAACATCAGACACGTCATTCCACCTTTCTCAAGCATTCCAGTCTTTTGTGCGAGTCAAGACACAGGCAGCTCTTAGGTATAATGCCTTTTGATCATTTGCATCTATGACTAAAGGAGGCGTTGACAAAACGCATCACTAATCGGCTTTCTAGTACAGTAGGGGTAATATTAAGCTGTGATGTCAATGCATTCTGCTCAATTCTATCCTGAAACAAACCAGGTCAATAGAAACCTGTCAGTAGAATATGGTTAACAGGTAACGTCGGTTGCCAAGGAGGAAACATGGAGAACGGATTATCTGAAAGAGAGCGGAAACACTGGTCCCGCACTGCAACATTAAACTGGATAGTGCTTTTGCTCTGGTTCGTCTTTGCGTTTGTCATACCATTGAACGCCAACGAACTAAATGCATATGAATTTCTAGGCTTCCCACTCGGCTATTACATGGTCGTCCAAGGTTCGCTGTTCGCATTTGTCTCGCTGATTTTCATCCAGAACTGGATTCAGGACGGTATCGACAGCTCGGCGGGCTACAACGAGGAATAGGGGGCGGTCATGACAGAAAAGAAATTTACCGACGATCTCCCAAGGATCTACGGTCTCTATACGCTCGGCTTTTTGGCCTTTACCGGCCTTATGGCTGTACTTGAGCAGTTCGGCGTATCGGCAGCAACAATCGGCGTCCTGTTCGTCGGGTTCACGATCGTTATTTATGCCGTAATCGGATGGCTCTCCCGGACCATGCAGGTAGACGCCTATTACGTCGCCGGACGTGAGGTGCCGCCTGTCTTCAACGGGATGGCGACGGCGGCGGACTGGATGTCCGGTGCCTCCTTCGTGGCGCTTGCCGGCGGCATCTATTTCGGCGGCTATGGTTATCTGGCTTTCGTTATCGGCTGGACCGGCGGTTACGTGCTCGTGAATTCGCTGATGGCGCCCTATCTGCGCAAGTTTGGCTGCTACACAGTGCCGGATTTCATTGGAACGCGCTATGGCGGCAACCTCACGCGCTTCTGTGCTGTCGTCATACTCGTGGTCGCTTCGTTCACCTATGTGACCGCGCAGATCAATGCCACGGGTACGATCGCATCGCGCGTGCTCTTCATTCCGTTCGAAGTCGGCGTCTGGTTCGGACTGCTTGGCATCCTGCTTTGCTCAATGCTTGGCGGTATGCGCGGCGTGACGTGGACGCAGGTGGCGCAATATATCGTGCTGATTATCGCCTATCTGGTTCCCGTGATCTGGATGTCCTACGCGCAGGGCTTCGGCTTCCCGCATTTCAACTATGGCGAAGCAGCGCAGCGCATTCAGGAGCTGGAACCGGTTGTCGGTCTCGGCACTGCCGCAACGGAGTCCTTCCCCGGCACGAGAATACTCACCACGCCGCATTTCGACGCGAGCGATCCTGCCGACCAATGGAAATTCGCGACTCTGGCCCTCTGCATGATGGCCGGCACCGCGTCTCTTCCGCACATTCTCATGCGGTACTTCACGACGCCAACCGTGCGCGGCGCGCGCAAGTCTGTGGCTTGGTCCTTGTTCTTCATCTTCCTGCTGTACTTCACGGCGCCAGCTCTTGCGACACTGACCAAGCTTCAGCTGCTCGACCCTGAACTGCCGACAGCCGTTATCGGCAGGGCTTATGAAGAGGTTCAGTCGCTGGCCTGGATTCAAAACTGGAGTGCAGTCGGCTTTCTGAATATTTCGGATAGCAATGGCGACGGCATATTGCAGCTCAACGAATTCTTTATGCGTCCGGACATTGTCGTTCTGGCTACGCCTGAAATCGCTGGTCTGCCTTATGTGATCTCCGGTCTGGTCGCCGCTGGCGGGATGGCGGCCGCCATGTCGACCGCTGACGGGCTGCTGCTGGCGATTGCCAATGCGCTCAGCCACGACCTGTACTACAAGATCATCGACCCGAAAGCGGACACGCGGACACGCCTTATCGTCGCCCGCATCCTGCTCGTCGTGATCGGCGCCGGCGGTGCAACGGTGGCCTCGCTGCAGCTCACCGGTATTCTCGGTGCTGTGGCCTGGGCGTTCTGCTTCGCCTGCTCCGGCCTGTTCTTCCCGCTGGTCCTTGGCGTCTGGTGGAAGAGAGCCAACCGCCCGGGCGCACTTGCCGGGATGGTTTTTGGTTTCCTCGCAGGTTCCGGCTATCTCTACTATGTCTTCAGTATGGGCGGCGAGCCGATCTTCGGTCTCGACCATCTTCGCTTCGGCATCGTGGGTATGTCTGTCAGCTTCGTGGCGATGGTTGTCGTGACGCTGCTGACGGAAGCGCCGGACGCGGAAACGCAGGCCATGGTCGACCGCACCCGTATTCCGACGGGCGACACGATCCTTGGGCAGGCTCACTAGCTATTTGCCCGACTTAGGATAAAAAGAGGGGCGGGTGTTGATCCGCCCCTTATCATTCAGCCCTACGGACCATCCCCTATGACAGCGGCCTTTCCCATCTGGGTCATCATCCTCGACTACATACTCGGCGTCATCATGTGGACCTTGATCGGCCGTGTGGCGATGAACGTTTTTCTGCCGGAAAATTCGGACTTTTTCTTCATGAGGGTGTTTGTGAAGTTCACCGATCCGATCATCCGGATTTTCAAGCCGATTACGCCGGAATTTCTGATCCAGCCCTTTGTCCCCCTTTTTGTGGCCTGGTTCTTCTTCATGTTCCGCTTCTACGCCATGCCGTGGCTGCTTGGCTATTCGGTCATGGGCATGTTGTCCTTCCCGCTTGAAAGCGACATTGCCGGCGAGTTGCATCGCCTGTTGAAGTGACTTGCCTATAATGTTGGACAGTCGCGGCTTTCGGCTTTAACGCGGCTTGCGGCGCGAATATAGTAGCGCCATGAGCACGACCGATGCAGCCAACACCAAGGCTAGCCCTGCCTTTCCGGCGCCGAAGCCGATCGGCCCGGGCGACCATATCTACCTGATTGACGGATCGACCTTCATCTTCCGCGCTTATTTCGCCATGTTCAAGGCCGCTCAGGCGCGCGGACGCAGCTTTACGCGCTCCGATGGCACGCCGGTCGGCGCGGTCATGACCTTCTCCAACATGCTCTGGAAGATCCTTCGTGAAGGGCTTGATGGCGGCAAACCCACCCATGTGGCCGTGATTTTCGATCACCCCGGCGGCAGTTTTCGCAATGAAATCTACGATCAATATAAGGCCAATCGCGATGAGCCGCCGGAAGAGCTGGTCCCGCAATTCTCGCTGATCCGCGACGCCGTCCGCGCTTTCGGCCTCCTGCCGATTGAGCAGAAAGGCTTTGAGGCCGACGATCTGATTGCGACCTATGCGCAGATCGGCGCGGAAGCAGGCGCGACGGTCATGATGATCTCCGGCGACAAGGATCTGATGCAGCTCGTCAACTCTTCGGTTGGCATGTTCGATCCGATGCCCGGCAATGAACGCCGCATCGGTCATGATGAGGTCGTAAAGAAATTCGGCGTCGGGCCGGACCATGTCGTCGATGTGCAATCGCTTTGCGGAGATGCCACTGACAATGTGCCCGGTGTTCCCGGTATCGGTGTCAAGACGGCGGCGCAGCTCATAGGGGAATATGGCGATCTCGACACGCTGCTTGCCAAGGCTGACGGCATAAAGCAAAAGATGCGCCGTGAGCGGCTTTTGGAATTTGCCGATCAGGCGCGTATGAGCCGCGAGCTTGTGCGGCTGAAGACCGATGTACCGGTGAAGACGCCGCTGGAAGATACGGGCCTTGCGGAAATTGAACCCGGTCCACTGCTCGATTTCATGGCTGAGATGGAATTTACGACTCTGACCAAGCGCATTGCCACGGCGCTCGGTGCGGACCTTCCCGATCTGCCTGCGGTGCGCGCGAAGAATGTCGCAAAGACGGATGAGGCAGGCGCAGGCGGGGCGGCGGCGAAAGCGGTTGCCAAAGGTGAAAATTTGCCTGTGGCGCTTGCGGCAAAGCGCCTTGCCGAGATGCGGGGGCTTGCCGTCGATGTGACGGCCTATGAGACCGTAACCAGCGCCGAGCGGCTGAAGGTCTGGGCGGAGGCGGCGCTCGAACAGGGCTATGTCTGCGTCGATACGGAGACCACCTCGCTCGATCCGATGCGAGCCGAGCTGGCCGGAATTTCGCTCGCGCTCGAACCTGCCAAAGCCTGCTACATTCCGGTCGGCCATCGCGCCGCAACGGACGGGCTCGACTTTGACGGCGCTGCTGAGATCGAGCAAATCCCGCTAGAGGACGCCATAGGAATTCTCAAACCGGTTTTCGCGGCCGATCATGTCCTGAAGATCGGACAGAACCTCAAATATGACATTCAGATTTTGCGGCGCAACGGCGTCAGGCTTTCGCCGATCGACGACACAATGCTGATGTCCTATGCGCTTGATTGCGGCATGAACTCGCATGGCATGGATGTATTGTCCGAGCGTCATCTCGGCCACAAGCCGATTTCATTCAAGGATGTTGCGGGCAGCGGTAAATCGCAGGTCACGTTCGACCGCGTGCCGGTCAAGGCGGCTGCCGAATATGCAGGCGAAGACGCCGATCTGACGCTGCGGCTCTGGAAGGTTCTTGCAGCGCGCCTGCCGGCTAGCGGGCTCATGAGTGTTTATCAGAGGCTTGAGCGGCCGCTGATCCATGTGCTCGCCGATATGGAATTTGAAGGCGTCAAGGTCAACGCCGCTGTGCTAGGCAAGCTTTCCGGCGAATTGACGGAATCGCTGGCTGATCTTGAAAAGATGATTCATGAATTGGCTGGCGAAAGCTTCAATGTCGGATCGACGAAGCAGCTTTCGGAGATCCTGTTCGGCAAACTCGGCTATCCGGGCGGCAAGAAAACCGGCAAGGGCGCCTGGAGCACGGGCGCAAACGTGCTGGAAGACCTCGCAAATAGCGAAAGCCTGACGGACGAGCAGCGGCAATTGCCGTTGAAGTTGCTGGAATGGCGGCAGCTTTCAAAATTGAAAAGCACCTATACGGATACGCTTCCCGGCTTCATCCATCCCGAAACCGGCCGTGTCCATACAAGCTATGCGCTGGCCGCAACGTCTACGGGACGCCTCGCGTCGACGGACCCGAATCTGCAGAATATTCCGATCCGGACCGTGGAAGGACGCAAAATCCGCACGGCCTTCATCGCCGAACCGGGACATAAGCTGATCTCCGCCGATTACAGTCAGATCGAGCTGCGGGTTCTGGCCCATGTCGCTGACATAGCTGCACTGAAAAAGGCGTTTTCCGACGATCTGGATATTCACGCCATGACGGCGTCCGAAATGTTCGGTGTGCCGATCAAGGATATGCCCTCAGAGGTTCGCCGCCGCGCCAAGGCGATCAATTTCGGGATCATCTATGGCATTTCCGCATTTGGTCTTGCCGCGAATCTGAGCATTTCGCGCAGCGAAGCTGCGGACTACATTGCAAAATATTTCGAGCGTTTCCCAGGCATTCGCGACTATATGGAGGTGACGAAGGAAGGTGCGAGAGAGAAGGGATATGTGGAGACCGTTTTCGGGCGGCGCATCCATTTCCCTGACATTTCCAGCTCCAACCGCGCCATGCGCAGCTTCTTCGAGCGCGCCGCCATCAACGCCCCGATTCAGGGAACCGCCGCGGACATCATCCGGCGCGCCATGATCCGCATGCCGGAGGCGCTCAAGACAGCTGCACCAAATGCAAAAATGCTGTTGCAGGTCCACGACGAACTGATCTTCGAAGCACCCGACGCGGAGGTTGAAATCACGATCGCAACCGCCAGCCAAATTATGGAGAAATCCGCCGAGCCCGCCGCCCAATTGTCGGTCCCGCTCAAGGTTGACGCGCGCGCCGCGCTCAACTGGGACGAGGCGCATTAGAGTCTATACTGACATGATCTTTACGTCCGCTACTGTCGCGGAACGGTCAATTGCGAACTGCGTGAAGTGTGTCATCGCGGCCAAGCGTGTGTTGTCTGTTGTTGGAAGTCAGACGGTCGGCTTCCAATCGGGCTGTGTTTCGAAGGACGGCGTACCGGGCGCAACACAATCCCATTTCTGTTTGTCTCGCTCGAAGATTACCACTTCGACATTCAACCCGTTAGCTTCGTCCATCGTTCCCAGGGAAATGGTCAAATGGTCGGGAAGGCGGGTGTTTGCGCCATAAACCGGGCTGCCGCAGTTTGAGCAAAACGCTTTCGTAACTTCAGAGTTCATTGCAGACACGTATTTGTATTTACTAAGTTTTCCTTTTATCGTTACATCGCTAATGCGGAACATCGCACCAATTGTATGGCCGGTCCCACTTAAGCGCCGACATTCATTGCAGTGACATTTTGCAATGATTTTGGGAGCTCCGTTAGCAACGTACGTTACGTCCCCGCAATGGCATTTCCCAGAATATTTAGGTGGCATCTATCTGTCCTGAAATTGTGCCCTAGGGCTTGCTCGTTGTCCAAAATCTAGTCAATAGCATTCATCCACAATTGTCAGTGCTCATCAGCCTGAGTTTAATATCAGGTATGGCGACTTTGAAGATACCGGCCGTTCTTGAGGTGGACTTACGACAAAAATCCACGTCGTGGTTGATGGCGATGGATTGCCGTTCAGGTTGGCTCCCGCGCCAGATTATCAAAGTGACGGTCTCGGCGCTACTGACTGCCGATAGGACAAACGTGCAGCCGCCTTACCGGCTTTCTGGACGCTCCCGGCAATGCGCATTTAGAGCCGAGTTTATCGGCCCACGACCTGGAGCATCGGACGCTATTCAATGGGTATTCAGGCAGGAATCGGCAAAACGGTTGTCATTTCCGGTTAACACCGTAAAAGACTGGTTAATGGCCACTTCATGGCGGGATTGCGATTGGGAGTAGAGGAGGCGTTCATGTCAACGATGCAAAGCATGCAGATGCATACAGGCTCTGGGAAAGTCTGGAAGGGGACCGCGATTGGCGGCATCATGCTGTCTGCGATCAGCTTTTATGAGCCGATAAAGGACCTGTATCAGAAAGTATATAACCCGGCTTATGCGGGCATCGTTTCGGTTCCATTTGCCGAGCATCAGTTCAAGCTCGCCGACAAGAACGCCGATTGCTTTCTCAATATGAAACGCGCGAAGGTTCAGGTAACGTCAGATCTGGCCATCTCTTATGGCGCATGCCCGAACAGCGATGTGCATATTGCGGTTTATCCGGAAGGCAAGCCCGCTTATCAGCGTTGGCTCGAACCCAATCGCGAGCAGGATCTGGCCCACGTGATGGGCGGAGGCCTGTTTTCCGCGGCCTATGCGGGCGTTGCCGAGGCTATGCCTAAATCCATCGGTACGGAACGCAATTTCACGCCGGTCCAGGTCGAGTTGAAGACGATGTGCCAGGAATGGGCGGTTGAAGACAAGACAAAGATCGCGCGTATTACCGATGAAGGCGGTCAGTGCTTTTATGAGCGGACGAATGTGCTGTCCGGCGTCGTCGAGGTGCGCGAACCGGCACAATGCGACACGCCATGTGTTGAAGAGACGGAAAAATACAGCCACATACAGTAGCGGGCGGTTAAATCCCTGATCTTAAAGGAACGGAATGAGCGCGATCGACGAAATCGTTGACAATTTCAGCCTTCTCGACGATTGGGAAGACCGGTATCGCTATGTGATCGAACTGGGAAATGCCCTCGAACCGCTAAGCGAGGCCGAGCATTCCGATCAGTATAAGGTGCGCGGCTGCGCTAGCCAGGTCTGGCTTGTCTCGATGATCGAGACGGGGCATGACGGCAAGCCGCTTATTGTCTTCCGCGGCGATAGCGACGCACATATCGTGCGCGGACTGATCGCGATATTGATCGCCGTTTATTCCGGCAGAACCGCCGATTTCATCGCTGACTATGATGCCGAGGCCCTCTTTGCCGAACTGGGCCTCGGCGATCATCTTACGCAGCAACGCTCCAATGGTCTTGCCTCCATGGTTGCGCGTATTCGCTCCGATGCAGCGGCCGTTCTGCAGAGCAACTAGATTTTCCTGTTCCCTATTTTCGGTCCGAGGCTCTGGAATCCGCTCCGAACCTCTTATGGTCCCGCGCTGCCGACCGTGCTCATCTGTGGACGGTAATCATCCATGCCCCAATGGGTCAGCTTTCTGCGCAGACTGTCGCCGATCTTGTCCTCGCTGATCAGACCGTAATGGCGCGCCAGTCTTGTTAAAGCAAGCTGAAGAATGACCTTGCCGGACCGTTGCGGCCAGCCTTCATTCCGTTCCGCATCTTCGAGCCCCTTGAGATGGCAGCAAACATCCACGAGAATGCCCGCCAGTTCGGGTCCGACCGCTCCGAGCGCGCGGACAACACGCTGGCGGGCCGCCATGATGTTATCCTGATGGGCCGCAGCGTCATTGCTGCTGCTTCCCGAATGGCTGGAAGCTGCCGGATTCCAGCTTGACGTGACCTTTGAGGTCAGACCGGCAAACTGATAATCGGCACGCAGACGTTCACCCGATTCGATTTGATAGGGCTCAAGCATTGGCCTGCCGGTCTTGTCTTTTCGTTTGGCAAGCCAGCGCAGCGGACTTTCAGCGTCGTTCACGACCGCCGGCCGCCTTACGCCCTCGAATTCAACAAGACGAATTTTTCGGTCCTGATGCTGGGCGGCAAATTCGTCTCCCGCGCAAAGGCGCCGCTTGATCCAGCTTCTGCCTGCGGCGGTAAGCGCAAAATCGCCGTCATCCGGCTCGATCAATCCATCTGCCAGCCATTCCCTGATCGTCTGTTCCTGAATATTGATCCGCCGTTCGGACTTCTTTAACGGACCTGAAAATGTGTAGCTGGCTGCTGCATTCACGTCAGCAGACACATTTTCAGTCATCGTCAGCTTGACACCGGGCCTCGCGAGCCGGCGCATAATCGTCAGCATTCGAACTTCATTCATTTGCGGAACTTCACTCCTGAGCAACGCTAACGCGATTTACTGTAATCTATACTTGCACTGTCGGAATTGTTCTGTGTGCGTGGCTTTGAAACGGGGTAAGTGCAGCTTCCAGCGTAGAAATTACGCGATCTATTGCGGGATCGTCGCGCTGATTTTCTATAACGGCACACGCATGCGCCACGGTTTTACGGCTGCGAGAAAAATGCGTTCCAATGACCGTAAAACTGAAACCGTACAAGGTGTGAAGCAGATACATCGCCGTCTGACGGGCCTTGCAAACCCTGGCTCTCCTGTTTCGCATTTTTAGCGAAAGCTCCGGTAACTGAAAAACCGTTTGCGTCGAATGCTCGACAAAATTAAGAAAATGAATACAAGATATTGATATCGAGCTTCTCTTCCCATACAAATGTTGGGTTGACGTAATACGCTGTAATGATTCAGGAAAATCCGCCATCTATAAGACTCCAGTCCGCCACTTGCTCTTTCTATAAACTATCACCAGCCAAGCGAACCACACTCGCATGCTTCGATAACAACTAAAATTTACGGCAAAAGTTAAAAATGACGATAAGCCAATCCTAAAAAGTCTCGTCTACAGTGAAGAAAGAGTAAGAGTACACGAGATGCAAACAAGAATAAGAGAATTTCGCAAGCTGCGGGGTATGACGCTCAAGGAGCTTGCAGACAAAATCAATACGACGCCGCAGACAGTGCAGCGTCTTGAAACGGCAAACATGACCGTTTCAACAGACTGGCTCGAAAAAATCGCGCGGGCGCTCCTCATTGAGCCCGCCGACCTGATAGGTTCCCGATCCAACCGCGAAATCCAGATGATAGGCCGTATTGGCGAATATGGCCGGATCAATACGATCAAGCAGGATCAGGGTGCGATCGTCCATCTAGAGGTGCCGGCTGACAATCCGGTTGCTGCGCGTCTTGACCTTCCGGTCGGGCCGTATGAAGCGGGCACGATCCTCATAGCGAACAAATTCCGCGCCGAAGATATCGACAACGCGCACGGCGTCGATTGCATCGTTGCCGTCGCTGATGGACCGGTGCTTCTGCGGCGGATGATACGCGGGCGTGATCGAGGCTGGACGCTGATTCCGCACGAGAATGGCGGAGAGGTTCAGTATGATCAGAGCATCGACTGGGTTGCCCGGATCATAATGTCCGTAAGATATTTTTAAGCCCGATTGCGAAAAGACGGTCGCAAGTTATTTCCGTCGCTTGAGCTCATGAGATGCTCCGTTGAAACGGATTGGAGCAGTTCATGAGTTCACCAAAAAGAAAAAATCTCCCCTCGTCAAAGCTGTATGCGGAGAAAAGCGCCTATTGCCGCGAGAAGGATCTGTCGAGACTGGCCGGGTTATGGCCCGGCGAAATCAATACATCCGATATCGAAGTACGTGAGCGAATTGTCTCGATCCTGAGGAATGCTTTGCGTATCGAGCGGCAGCGAGGAAAATCAGGACACTGGTGTTATGACTTAAACCGTCACCTTGCTTTGAAATACGCGCTTGCTCAGGAAATAGCCGCGCTGAAATTGCTAACAAGGGACGCACATAGATGCGTCTCGCCGAAAGCGCCATCTCTACGAGAGCATCATGTCTTTAGCCAAGCATCATCATGTGGCTGATGTATAATCGATGCACTCATCTGGTGTTGTTTCTTGCGCCTGCAACGCCATCCAGCTCGTAAGCGACGCTGACGGGGAGCGCAACATCATGACAAAGGATCTTGTTTACGGTCTGCTGATCATCAGATAGCGGTAGCCGCATCCAGAACAGCACGACGTGATCGCGATCGGCCACAGGTCCTTTGATAGCTCCCTGCATTGGAACCTTCTCGTCGATCACCTTTCGATAGACGTTGAGCCAATAGTTTTTCTTCTCGCCATAATCGAGATGAAAAACAGATTTTCCGGTGACTTCCCGTCCGAAGATTTCCCGCAGGCGGGTTCCAGCAAGTTTGTAGACGATATCTTCCGGATTCGGTCCGGCATCGAGGATGCTAATTCCGGGCAGCAGTGAAGAGATCGCGGCCGGGTTGATCCGCGATCGCGAAGGTAAAGCTCTGGATTCAGCGCATGCACGCCAATAGTCGAACAGCTCACGCTGCTCGCGAATGACAAGTTGCGCCCGAAATGCCAATTCGGACAGCATCAGCCCCCTCGATTTATTTAACGGCTCGGTCCGCCCCCGATCCGCTTTGTAAAACTATGCGTGATTTGCCGGATGACGCGCAAGGTTAAGATTGCGTAAACGTCAGGCAATTCGGCTGTGTCTTCCACAGCAAGGCAAGAACGAATGGACATGTGGCAAAAATGTGCCGATAAAGATCAGGCGGCCCTCTTCTCCGGATCGAGCAGGCACGTAATTTCCATCATGATATCATTGAGTTGGAAGTCTTTCGGGGTGTAGATAGCCGCAACGCCGTTAGCCCGCAACCGGGCTGCATCGTCCGGCGGAATGATTCCTCCGACAATCACGGGAACATCCTCAAGTCCGTTCGCTCTCATCTTTTCCAGGACATCCTGGACGAGCGCAATATGACTGCCGGACAGAATCGAAAGCCCAACCACATGGGCGCTTTCTTCAAGCGCCGCATTGACAATTTCCGCCGGGGTCAAACGAATTCCTTCGTAAATGACTTCCATCCCGCTATCACGGGCGCGCACTGCAATCTGTTCGGCGCCGTTCGAATGGCCGTCAAGGCCGGGCTTGCCGACAAGAAGCTTGATTCGCCGTCCCAGCAGTTTCGAGACACGCTCAACTTCTGCGCGCACATTTTCAAGGCTTTCCACCCCTTTCATGCGTGATTTTCCCACGCCGGTGGGCGCGCGATACTCCCCGAAAACAGAGCGCAGCGTCTTACCCCATTCGCCCGTTGTCACGCCGGCCTTGGCGCATCGGATCGAAGGCTCCATGATATTCCGCCCGCGCTGCGCGGCCTCGGCAAGCTCCGCCAATGCGGTTGTGACGGCTGCGGTCGATCGCGATGCGCGCCAGCTCTGGACCGATGAAATCTGCTCCGACTCTACATGTTCAGCCACGGTTAGCACGCCATTGTCGTCGCCGCCATTGAGGGGCGAGGGTTCTGTTTCGGTCCAGCGATTGACGCCGACGAGGACCTGCTTGCCCATTTCGATGGCTTTCAGCCGTGCGGCGTTCGACTCAACAAGCTGTTGTTTCATGTAGCTTGATTCGACCGCAGCTACAGCGCCGCCCATGGCGTCGATTTTTTTTAGTTCCGAACGCGCCTGATCCGTCAGTTCCGATACTTTTGCCTCGATCACGGCCGAGCCGTCAAAAATGTCCTCAAACTCAAGCAGGTCGGTTTCATAGGCGACGATCTGCTGCATGCGGAGCGACCACTGCTGATCCCATGACCGGGGTAGTCCGAGCGCTTCGTTCCACGCAGGCAATTGCACAGCCCGGGCACGCGCATTCTTCGAGAGCACGACGGCAAGCATCTCCAGCAGGATGCGATAGACGTTGTTTTCCGGCTGCTGCTCGGTCAGACCCAGG
>JAHQVI010000022.1 GCA_019634405.1 Hyphomicrobiales bacterium | reverse complement strand
CCGGGCGCTTGGCGACACCGATTTCCGGGATAGCGCGCTTTATGATGGCGCGCATGTCCATTTGCTCCGCCCGAAACGGAAATCCCCTGCTTAAACCGCATCAGGCCACACGCCGATAATATGCGCAAATGATCCGCAGACTGACCCTGCCTGCAGCCCCGCGCCGCCAAGATCCTCGCCGAAACTGTCACGCATGGTGAAGAGACGCTTCGCCGCCCCTTCACGGGTTGTCGTGGCATAGTGAAATTCATGCCCTGCAAGCGGCATTCGCCATGGCGCGCCGGCGCATGGCGTCAGCTCCCGATAACCCAGATGGAGTTTGCGCGCTGCAAAAGACGTCGCCAACGGCAACAGTCCCAGCATGGAATGCTCCACGCCTTCGGCATCGGTTAACACATCGCCAAGCGCCATGTACCCACCGCATTCCCCATAAATCCGCACGCCGCGTTCCCCCGCCCGCCTCATTCCGGCGCGGAATCCGTGCGCCGCCGCCAGCGCTCCGCCATGGAGTTCGGGATATCCGCCGGGCAAAAATATAGCGTCCACGTCAGCGGGCGGCACTTCATCGGCAAGGGGAGAGAAAACATGAATCTCCGCGCCTGAGTCCCGCCAGTCCGTCAGCATATGCGGATAGCTGAAGGCAAAGGCGACATCGCGCGCAACGGCAATTCGCTGGCCTAATGGCGGCAGCCGGAGCGCCGGTTTTTCAGCTGCAGCAAACGGCGAAAAAGCTTCGACGATGCGTTCAAGATCGCAATTTCCCGCTATGGTTTCGGCGGCGTGTTCGATCAACGCGTTCAGCGTGGCATGCTCTTGAGCCTGCACCAGCCCCAAATGCCGTTCGGGCAAAGTCAACCGTGGGTCCCGGGGCATGACACCAAGCAGGTTGATGCTCTCCGTCCGACAAGCCGCCTCGATCATGGCCAGATGACGCCGCGAACCGATCCGGTTCAGTATGATTCCAGCCAGCCGTATGTCCGGTCTTAGCGTCTTCAGGCCAATGACGGGCAAGATGGCGGATTGTCCCTGCCTGGCGACGTCGATGATCAGCGCAATCGGCAGACCGAGCGCCCCAGCAAGGTCAGCGACTGAACCCGCGCCGTCCAATCCCGCCCCATCCAGCACGCCCATTGCGCCTTCGATCAGCAAATAGTCCGCTGGCTGTCCGGCCGCCCGCCCCCGCAACATATCCCGGTCCATAGCCCAACCATCGAGATTGACCGATGCCGCTCCGGTTGCAGCTTCATGGAATTTCGGGTCGATATAATCCGGGCCGCTTTTGGCTCCGCAGATCGACAGCCCACGATTTTTCAGCGCACGCAAAAGAGCAAGGCTAATCAGCGTCTTGCCGGAGCCTGATGCAGCCGCTGCGATCAATAGGCCTTTATGCGCCATTCTTTAGTGTATCCTGCTACAACTGACGATCTGAACCGCGATCTTGCTACAGATGCATGTTTAGCGGTAATTCTTGTGAGAAGGCAAAAGCGAAAAGCTCGCATCAAATGACGGATGGCCAGCTAAAAGACCTGCGCTTTGGCTATACAACGGGAGCCTGCGCAACCGCGGCGGCGAAAGCGGCTGTCACCGGCTTGCTGACCGGTTCAATCCCGCAGCAGGTCGAAATTGTCCTGCCGCGAGGTCAAAGGGCCGTTTTTCAGATCGCCGAAAGCAGCATTGATGCGAAGTGGGCCAGGGTCGCCATACAGAAGGACGCCGGAGATGATCCTGATGTAACCCATGGGGCAATGATTGTCGTGACCATCCGGCCCGGCCAACCACATTCCGGCATCACGTTTCGAGCCGGAGCGGGTGTTGGGGTCATAACGAAAGCCGGGCTGCCGATCCCGCCCGGCGAGCCCGCCATTAATCCGGTGCCCAGGCGGATGATCGAGGCGGTGCTCGAAGAGACCACGGAGCCGTTTGCGCAGAGCGCCGATTTCATTGTTGAAATCTCGGTTCCCGGCGGGGAGGAGTTGGCCAAACAAACCTGGAATCCGCGTCTGGGTATTGTTGGCGGCCTGTCCATCCTTGGCACGACGGGGATCGTGCGCCCATTTTCCTGCGCCGCCTGGATCGCTTCCATCCACCGCGGGATCGACGTCGCGCGCGCCAATGGCGTAACCCATGCCGTCGGAAGCACCGGCGCGACATCGGAACAGACCGCGCAGCAATATTTTGGCTTACCGGACATGGCCATGCTGGATATGGGCGACTTTGCGGGCGGGTTGCTTAAATATCTGCGGCGGCATCCGCTTCCCCGCCTGACCATCGCGGGCGGAATCGGCAAACTGACCAAGCTGGCGCAAGGCGCGCTGGATCTGCATTCCTCACGCTCGAAAATCGATTTCGAAGCGCTTGGCGATGTGGCGTCAACGCTTGGAGCTGACAAGACCGCAATCACAATGTCCAATACCGCGCAGCACGCGCTGGACATTGCTGGCCCACAGCTTGCAGCGTCGATGGCGGCAAAAGCTCGGGACACAGCTTGCGGCGTTTTGACGGGTGCGGCTATCGACGTTGATTGTCTGGTCGTTGACCGTAGCGGCAAGGCGGTGGCGATCGCTGATGGCAATGGCGCACGGATTTTGCCATGAAGCGAAACCGGGTGCTCATTCTGGCGGGCGCAAGAGAGGCGCGCCTGTTGACTGATCGCCTTTCGGCCAGACCCAATATTGACGCTATTGTATCGCTTGCCGGGGCGACCGACCATCCTCATCCTTATAGCGCGCCGGTCAGAACAGGCGGATTTGGCGGCATTGCCGGGCTTCGGCGTTTCTTGCAAATGGAAGCAATCGATCTTCTTGTCAACGCAACCCATCCGTTTGCAGAGCAAATTTCCCGATCTGCCGAAATCGCGGCGCGGCTTGCTGGCGTCCCTCTGCTCCGTCTGACCCGAAAGCCCTGGGAGGCGGCTTCTCAAGATCGCTGGTTCCACGCGAAAAATCTGATGGACGCCATCGCAAAAATTCCCGAAGGAGAACGCGCATTTTTCGCAACAGGCAGCGGCTCTGTTGAAACGATTTATGAAGCGGCAGTCCAACGTCCGGAAACGGACTTTCTGGTTCGCGTTATCGATGTGAGAGAGCGCCGGTCTTTGGGCAATTTCCAGATTGTTTCAGCCTCGCCGCCATTCTCGCTTGAGGACGAACTCAACACGCTATCCAGCTTCGGCGCTACTTACCTGGTCACTAAAAACTCTGGTGGAAGTCCCGGAGCTACAAAACTGAGCGCAGCTTGCGAACTGAAAATTCCCGTTATCATGATCGCAAGACAATATACCGGTCGCGCGGAACATCAGGTTGTTTACTCCGTTGAAGACGGATTGCGATGGATTGAAAAGATGCTCTGATGCGCATGGAAATATGACGCCCCTTCGCGACAGGGGATCAGATCTGCAGCTAATTAATGAGTAAGAAGCCGGCGTTCGAAGCTAAGCCGGTTGCCTCCGGCTATGTTCCGGCGAAAGCCCACCACCACATCGCCATCCGAAGCCAAATCCAACTTAATCGCGCAAACCCTCTATTTTTCGTCATTCGAGCAACGCTTCCGGGCCATGCCCGCCTCTTCTGAAACTTGAGATTTCATGGCTCAAATCTGGGAGAAGCAAGGAAAGTCAGGCATTTTCGTCCAATTCGTCATGGGTCTAACTATAGATTCTTAATTGCCTCAGCCTAAAATTGCTATTCAGTGTAATACTCTTAACGGTTGATGAAATGCGTCTTCGTTACGCTCTGATGTTACTTTTTTTGATCCTTACGGCTGTTCCCTTAACCGTGTTCTGGGCATGGCCGCACTCGCAAGTTCTTCAGAACGAGTTCGATGACGTGCGCGATCGCCACCTGCTACTAGCGAGAAATCTCGGCGCAGCCCTGGAGCGCTATCATCAGGATGTGATTACGGCGTTCAATCTGATCTCCACGAATGTCATTCGGGAGCGCGAGATAGCCCAGGTTCAGGACCTTCTGCTTAATCTCAGCTTCCGGCACATCTGCGTTGCGGAAGAATCGACCGGAGCCGTGATATCGGAGATCAGCCCTATCGCCCTGCCGTGCCCCAAGATAGTGCCGGAAAAGCGCATGTACCTTTTTGCGAGGTTGGCCCGAGAGGATAGCGCCACATTCAGCGAAGTGCTCGAAGGGCCAGACGCCAGCCCCGTAATGTATGTCGTTCGCCGCTTCGGGCGCCTTGTAGCCATCGGCGCGCTGAACACTGACTATTTTGTTCGCCTGGGGAAGGCCATCTCGTTTGGCGCTCTGGGCCATGCAGCGATCGTCGACCATAAAGGCAATGTCCTGGCCCATCCGCTTGACGACTGGATTGCCGCGCGCCGGAATATCGCCAAGGTTTCCGCGGTTGCCCGCATGCTGAACGGCGAGACGGGCATCGAAACATTTTACAGCCCGGCGCTCAAAGGCGACATGATAGCCGGCTTTACGGTCGTGCCGGAAGTTGGCTGGGGCGTCATGATCCCGCAGCCCGTCACTGAACTCCAGGAGCGAGCGGACCAGGCGGAAAGGTCTGCGCTTACCGTCTTTCTTGTTGGGATAGCGATCGCCTGCATTGGCGGCTGGATCATTGCGGTGGTGATTGCGCGTCCGCTTGAGGTCATCAGCAAGGCGGCCGACCAGGTTGCGAAGGGCGACGATCCGGTCGAGATCGCCGAGTTGAAGAGCAAGCTGGTCCCGGCAGAGTTCGGCTGGGTGCAATCAAGCTTCAATGCGATGGTCCGCCAACTGCGCGAAAATTTGATCCGCATCAACAAGCTGGCCTATGAGGACAAGACAAGCGGATTGGCCAATCGAACGATGTTTCGGCACTATGTGACCGAAAAGATCTCGGAATTGCAGGCATCCGGCCTCCGGGGACTAATCATCTTCATCGATCTCGATGGCTTCAAGGCCATCAATGACAATTATGGTCATGATCTTGGCGACGAGTTGCTGCGCCGCTTTTCCGTCCGGTTAAAGGCCCTGTTTGATCAAATAGCAGCCTCGCCAGACGACGCTGACAAAGCGGTCTCGCTGAAAGCCCAGTTGGCGAAAAGCTATCTTCTGGCCAGATTGGGAGGAGATGAATTCGCGATCTTCATGGCCGAGCCCGAGCGATGCGGTGATGGCGACGCCATCGCCAAGGCGATTCTGCAAGCGGTCGGCGACCCCTTCATGCTTGGAAGCAAGGAAGCCAAAATCGGCGCCTCGATCGGCCTGGCGCGCTTTCCGGATGATGGCGACAGCTATTCGCCGCTCATAAAATATGCAGACATGGCGATGTATGAAGCCAAGCGCGTTGGAAAAAACACCTACCGATTTTTCGAGCGCAAGATTGAAACCGCCGTCAATCAGGCGGACGAGGTGCGGCGTCAGATCCCGCAAGCCCTTCTGCTTGATCAGTTCGAACTCTACTACCAGCCGCGCTTTCACGCAGAATCCCGTGAGGTGCGTTGCATGGAGGCCTTGATTCGATGGAATCATCCTTGTGATGGCCATCGCCAACCTGGCGATTTCCTTGCCGCTGTCGAAACGACCGAAATGATCGTTGAAATTGATCATTGGGTACTGCGCAAGGCTTTGCAGCAACTCGGCGATTGGTCACGCCTCTTTCCCAATCTGTCTTTATCGATCAACATGTCGACTCGCCAATTGACCGATCCGAACATGGCCAGTCATGTCATTGAACTCGTGCAACAGGCGGGTATTGATCCAGCGAAGATCGAATTGGAAGTCACGGAAACAGCAGTGCTCAACAATGAACGGACGGCGCGGCACGTCATCCAGCGTCTGCATGATTTCGGCTTGAAGATCGCCATCGACGATTTCGGTCAGGGTTACTCTAATTTCGCACGTTTTGCAGAGCTTCCCGTTGATGTTATCAAGATCGACCGGAGCCTGATAAGCAAGCTTACTGAAGATCCGAGAGTGCCAACAATCGTCAAATCTCTCATCACGATGGCGGACGGCTTGAATTGCGAGACAGTCGCTGAGGGTATCGAGGCGTTGGAACAAGTTTCGATTTTGGACAAGCTCGGCTGCACCGAGTATCAAGGGTTCCTCTTTTCAAGACCGCTTGCCGCCGCAGACGCCGAAGCCTGGCTTAAGCGAGCCTCGGTTACGATCGAGGCTTCAAAAGATAAGCGAATTGCGCTGCTGCGGCCGGCATGACGCGATCCCGGTCCGCGTCATGGATTGACGTGCTTAGCTGTTCGGTTCCGGAGACAATTAAGTTATCAGTGCGCGGAAATAATCGTCCCAACTCTGATGGGGCCGGCCGGTCACGTCTTCGAAATCGCTTGGATTGTCAAATGCTCCTATGCGGATACCATGATAGATCCCCGCGATAATTTTGCCGATGACCGGTTCCAGTTCGGCAATTCGGTCCGCTTCGAACTCTGCGGGAAGTTGTTCTCTGTAAACGAGATTCTCGTTGAACGTTTTGTTCAGATAGGCAATGAGATCGCGCTGGGTAAGCAACTCGCCATGAAGGTTGACGGTAGCGCCGTCATGGGCTGATCCGGTCAGAAGGCTGACATAGGCGTAAGCAAGTTCGGAACGGGTCGTATAGCTGCATTTACCGTCCGCTGCGGAGTTCGCAACCTCGCCGCTTTTCCTGTAGCTTTCGATATATTCGACGTCAGGCTCGATATAGATGCCGTTCCTGCCGATGGCCCACAACAGGCCGCTTTCACGTATATCAGCTTCCGTCTGCCGGTTGCTTTGCACAATGGGCGAGAACTCCGTGCCTTTGTCCGGCCCCTGAATGCTGGTGTAAACGATCTTCTTGACGCCCTGGTTCCGTGCAGCCGCGATCACGTTGCGGTGCTGCCTAATACGCTTGTCCGGCGCTTCTTTTCCGGATACGAGCAGAACAGCGTCAACCCCGTCCAGCGAAGCCTTGAGCTGCTCGGGCGCATCATAGTCGCCCGCGCGGACTTCAATACCCAACCCCTGCGCATTTTCGGGCGTACGGGCCAGGCCAACGATATTGGCGCTATCTTGCGTTTCCTTCAGCTTTTCGACAATAGCCTGTCCTAGCTGGCCGGAAACGGCTGTTACTGCGATCTTCATGGCGCGAACTCCTATGTCGATGAATGCGGCGGGCTGTCAATCGGGGGCTCTGTCGTCCCGGACATCAGCGTCTTCCGTCCCTTACTCGATCAGATAGACAGTATGCGCGCTTTGGAATAGCCCATGATTGGCGTAAGGAAATTTCGAAAAATTCGAAAGATGATCGATCGCCGACAGAGCCTCGATCATCCTGATATGCATGAATTGCGAAATTTCCACGCGCCGACCGAAAATTCGGCCGCGGTGAATGAATTCACTAAATCCCTACGGTGTGTTTTGCGGGTTGATCATTTCCCGGCGTAAGCTTGTCGCGCAGGGCATTGAGCATGTGAGCCCCGAGGTCGGCGGGCTGTACCGGCTGGCCAAAATAAAAGCCTTGCACCTCATCGACAATCGCCGATTTCAGCAATTCGACCTGATCGCTGTTTTCAACGCCTTCCACCGTTACCCGAAGGTGCAATTCCCGGCTAAGCGCGATGATGGTCTTGATCACGGTTTGAACATTATGACCGGATTTCTCGCAATCTTCCATGAAACTGCGGTCGATCTTGAGCTTGTCGAACGGAAACTTCCAGAGATAGCTCAGACTCGAATACCCAGTTCCGAAATCGTCCATTGCAACTGCGACGCCCATTTCCTTGAGATCACGAAGCTGCTTCATGGTCTCATTGGTGTTGCCGAGCAGGAGCATTTCTGTGACCTCAAGCTCCAGACGATTGGCTGGAAGGCCGGATTGCTGCAAGGCCTCAGATACAATGCTGACAAGTTCGCCGCTGACAAATTGCGATGGAGACAAATTGACCGAAACTATCAGGTCATTCGGCCACGTCGCCGCCATACGGCACGCCTCCCTGATCACCCATGATCCAATGCTGTCGGTCAGACGCAATTCCTCTGCAGTCGGAAGAAATTCTTCAGGCATAAGCACCGAGCCATCGGGCGAGGGAAGACGCAGAAGCGCTTCATAGCCGGTCAGCCGCCCTGAATCCATTTCAAAGATCGGCTGATAATACAGGACGAACTCTTCATTGGCCGCGTTTTCGCGGATGAGTTTTTCCAGATTGATCCGCTTCAGGAATGCTTCATCCAGGTCGGGCGAGAAATAGTAGACACGGCCACGGCCTGCTGATTTGCCCGCATACAGCGCCAGATCAGCGCTCTTAAGCACGCGATCGGGCGTTGTTCCATGTTCGGGAACGATAGCAGCGCCAATCGTGACGGCGACGGAGATTTCCTTTTCGCCGAATTGAATGGGTTGGCGCAGCTCTTCGATCAATCTTTCAGCGAATTCGTTGACCTCATTCTCATTCTCAATTCTGGTCTGCACAGCAACAAACTCGTCACCACCAAGACGCGCAATCAGATCGTCAGCCCTCACATGCTGACGCAACCGCTCGCCGATCGTCTTGAGCAGAAAATCTCCCGCATCATGCCCGATCGTATCGTTGACCTCCTTGAAGCGGTCCAGATCGATGAAATGCACCGCCATTTTCGTCCCATTATCAACCGCGGACGCCAGCAATTGCTGCAATCGTTCAATCAGCCTGGGACGGTTGATCAACCCGGTCAGGGAATCGTGATGGGCGAGATAGCGCATCCGCCGCTCATTGCGCTGTTTCTCCTTGGTCCGCAAATACCAGCCAATGGCGGGAATGCCGAATGACAATGTCATCAGCAAACATATTCCAACGGTCGCAACCAGAAACGTATTGTGAAACAAAGTGCGTTGTTCCGTTTCATCAACGAAGGCGGCGACAACGCTGACAACCTCGCCGTCGACCAAGATTGGTATATAGGCGTGCCCGTAATATTCCGGCAATTCAATCCCATCGCCTTCGGAAGCAGTCACAATGACTTG
>JAHQVI010000021.1 GCA_019634405.1 Hyphomicrobiales bacterium | reverse complement strand
CTCGTCTTTATATGCGATCGTAACGCCATCAGAATTGAAGCGCTGCATTAAGCTCTCTGTCTCAGACCAGGTTGAAAATGAGCAGATTTCTCTACTCTAGACGTGTTAACCACGGCTTTTGTTCCTTTGCATGTTCAATACGGCGGTAAAAGCAACTTTTTTCTCCCGTATGACAAGCGACAGTGCGCTCATCGATTTCGGCCTTGACCCAGATGCAGTCCTGATCGCAATCGATCCGAATTTCCTGGACGCTCAGCACGTTGCCGCTGGTTTCGCCCTTTCGCCAGAGCTTGCCGCGCGACCGGCTCCAGAAATGGGCCTCGCCCGTTTCTATCGTAAGCTGTAGAGCGTCTTCATTCATGTATGCAAACATTAATACATCGCCGGTGACGGCGTCGGTAATGATGGCTGCTATAAGTCCGTTTCCGTCAAAGCGGGGCGCAAATTCAGCTCCGCTTTCCAGTTGCTCTTTCGAAAGTGTCATATGTGTTTTAGCCAAGCGAGATGGGTGGGCTCTGAATCATTCTGAGAAACCGATCGCGATAATCGGCATTATTGGAAAATTCGCCGGTAAAGCGTGTGGTAATCGTGGTCGCGTGCGGCTTGTGCACGCCGCGTAAAGTCATGCATTGATGCAATGCGTTGATGAGGATGGCCACGCCGCGCGGGTTGAGCGCCTGCTCAATCGCTTCGGCGATCTGGGCTGTCATTGTCTCCTGGGTCTGCAGCCGTTTCCCGAAAATATCCACGACACGCGCCAGTTTTGAGATGCCTACGACCCGGTCGCGTGGAAGGTAGGCGACGTGGGCAACGCCGATGATCGGAAGCATATGGTGTTCGCAATGCGATTCAACGCGAATGTCACGTACCATGACGAGGTCGTCATAGCCGTGCACGTCTTCAAATGTTCGCGACAGGATTTCCACCGGATCAAGCGCGTAGCCGGAAAAGAGTTCCTTGTATGATCTGACGACCCGTTGGGGCGTATCGCTTAGCCCCTCGCGTTCAGGGTCGTCTCCCGCATACCGTATCAGCGTCCGCACAGCCTCTTCAGCGTCCTTGCGAGACGGACGCAATGAAGCATCATCCTCAGGAACCGATTTGACGACCTCTACCCTGTTTTCCTGAGAAAGTACGCTCATCTAGCTGTCTTTCCTTTGGTTTAGCGCAATCAAGACTGCGCAGTCTTTGAATGTTTTTCAAGCCTTGTCGGAATGTTACGGGATCGAAAGGCTGATGGATGCGTCCCAAACGTAAAATAGATCGGGCATATTCATCAGCGTTTGAGGTGACAACGGTTAATTCCATTTCCCGAATTTAATAATCCGCATTGCGAATTTACCGGGGATATATAATCTTTGATAACACCCTCTTCAAGAAAGCAACATAGGGGCCCATAAAGAGCAAATGGTTAACCTGGATGATCTTTATAGCGGCAGGATTCTTGAATTGGCCGCGAATATCCCCCGAACGGAGCGTCTGGACGATCCCGACGTGACCGCCAGGGCCTATTCCAAGCTTTGTGGTTCGCGCGTGACGATCGATCTCAACATGGCCGATGGAATCGTTACGGATTACGGCCAGGAAGTTAAGGCCTGTCTGCTGGGGCAGAGCTCCGCCGCGATTATGGGAAAGCTGATCGTTGGATCGACGCCGGATGAATTGCGCGATGTTGGCAGGAAAATGCGGGAGATGCTGAAGGAGAACGGGCCTCCGCCAACCGGCAAATGGTCCGATTTGGCTTTGCTCGAACCCGTTCGCGATTACAAGGCGCGCCATGCATCGACGCTTCTGGTATTCGATGCTGTCGAGGATGCGCTCATTCAGATCGAGAGCAGGCACGAAGCTGCGGCCGCGCCCGCCTGACATGTGTTTGTCTATCCACAGATGACCTTTATCAATTCCCTGTTGCAGGCTTAATTGCTACTTGCAGTTCCACATTCGATGTGGGGATTGTAATAATGAAGTTACGACTGGCGACCTGGAACATCAATTCCGTCCGGCTGAGAATTGGCCTTGTCGAACGCTTTTTGAAAGAATTCGAGCCGGATATCCTGTGTCTCCAGGAAATCAAGTGCAAAGAAGAGTTTTTCCCTTATGACGCAGTGAGGGACGCCGGCTACCCTCATATTCATGTGAAAGGGCAGGCCGGTTACCACGGCGTCGCCACGGTTTCGCGTATCCCCCTTACCGCCAATGGGACAGAAAATTTCTGCGGAACGGGCGAGGCGCGGCACATCGCCGCCATTGTCGACGGCAAGCCGCTCATCATCCACAATGTCTACATTCCCGCTGGCGGCGACATACCAGATCCGGAGGTCAACCCGAAATTCGGCCAGAAGCTGGCTTATGTCCGCGCGCTGACCGACTGGTTCGGGGAGTCAGGCAAGGCGGATTCCGAGAGCCACCACCTGCTGACCGGCGATTTCAACATTGCGCCCTGCGAGCATGACGTCTGGTCGCACAAGCAGCTTCTCAACGTTGTCAGCCATACGCCCGTCGAGGTCGAACATCTGATGGCCCTCAAGCACTCTGCAAACTGGCATGATACCATGCGCGCCTTCGTTCCCGAGGAGGAAAAGCTGTATACTTGGTGGAGCTATCGTGCGCGGGACTGGCGCGTCTCGAACCGCGGCCGCAGGCTGGACCATGTCTGGGTCACGCCGGGGCTGGAAAGTTCGGTTCGCGCCATGCAGGTTATAACAGAGGCGCGCGGATGGGAGAAGCCATCCGATCACGTTCCCGTTATCGTTGATCTTGAACTGGACTGAAGCGCCTCAGGCTCCGACGGCGCCGCTGTCCTTGCGAACCGCAATCAACGCCTCCGGCGAGGCGAGCGGAAGGCTCTTTGCCGCGAACCGGCCGTTCCATATTTGCACCAGCATCAGAAACAGGATTGCGAGTTGTGGCAGGATGGAAACGGCATTGGCGATGATCAGGGGCCAGCTTCCTATGAAAATCCCGTAGGTCAGCCACATAGCGACCCCCAGCACCAGCATGAGGTACATGCTCAGGGAGAGCCCGTCCGTTTTTCGCTCGCGGATCGTCTTGATCGCTTGCGGAAAAAAGGCGGCAGTCGTCAGGCACGCTGCGCCCGAGCCGACAAATTCTACAAATGAAGGAGTCATTAACGTTGATGTCCTGACAGCATTTATATAGCCGGGGCTATATCGAAGGTTGTTCGCACATTGGGAAGTGACGGAATTGCATGTCTGCCAGCATTTTTTGAATGAGATCGCCGCGCCGGCGGCAATGCAGGCTGCAATCAACAGGAATCAGTTCAAAAAAATGCGATGGCCATACGGGCCTAATGGGCTTGCAAGCCCATCTTTTTCCATGCAAGTTTACTCGCGCTAAAGCATTCGCCAATATTGTTAACGGTACGCTGAAGTAGAGTTGTAGCTTCGCCAATTACCACGTCAGGTTTCATGTGATGTCGCCACGAATTCGTTTTGCGCCTGTATCAAACTATAAGATTTTGTGTCATTTTTTGATTTGCCTGGCGATTTTCGTCAACGCCCCGGCGAACGCGACTGAGATGGAATATGCCGAAGTTACGAATTGGGCCAAAACTGCAGATGCGCTCAAAATCGTCATTTCCCTGGATAACCAGAAACTGACGGTGTATCGCGGCATGGAGGCGATCTCTTCCACGCGCGTTTCCACGGGCAAGAGCGGTCACCGCACACCAACCGGAATTTTCAGTATCCTGCAGAAGCGCAGATGGCATCGCTCGAACATCTACAGCAACGCGCCCATGCCCTATCTGCAGCGGTTGACCTGGTCAGGGATCGCGCTTCACAAGGGCCATGTTCCCAATCATCCGGCCTCGCATGGCTGCATTCGCATGCCTGAAAAATTTGCGCGCCAGCTCTTCTCCATGACTGATCTGGGCGCGCAGGTCTTCATTGCCGCGGGGGAGACGAAGCCGAAAGCTATCTCGCATGAAAAACTGTTGCAGCCCCGCCCGCTCCACCTCGTCACGATGAACGAACGCGACGTTATGCTGCGTTGGGCGCAGGATCAGGGACAGCCCTTGAAGTGGATTCCGCTGCCGGTAAAGTCGCCGGAGTTGCAGGAGGTCTCTTACTCGGCTGTGAATACATCCGCGCCGACGGAATCGGAGCCAACCAAAACAATAGAATCCGCCGGTTCCGACGCGGACGCCATGCGGCGCTGGTCGTCTTTGAAACTGGCCGATTTCGAGTATGATCTTGCTCAGATGGAATTCTACCAGAATCGCTCCGTTGAACCGCTGCGCGTATTGATCACTCAGCGCGAAGGGGCTCAGCTCATTCGCGATGTGCAGCGGCTGCTCGAAGAGCTTGGCCACGAACCGGGCGATGTGGACGGATATCTCGGCAGCGAAACGCGTCAGGCAATCCGCTCCTTTGAAAAGGCGCATGGTCTGAAGACGACCGGCGAGATTTCGGATGATCTTGTGCAGCTGATCTACGAAGAGGCGACATCCGGCCCTGCGCCAACCGGTCACATCTATGTCAAGCAGGATCGCAAGAATATTTTCGATGTACCGGTTACGATTGCGGATCCGGATAAGCCGCTTGGAACGCATTTGTTCAATGTCGATAATTTCGGCGCCGACGCCAGCCACGCAAATTGGCAGGTCATAAGCTCAGACGGTGAAAACAATGCAGCGGCCGCGTTGGAGCGGATCACGCTGCCTGTCAATGTGCGCGAACGTCTTGAACGGATGCTAACGCCAGGATCATCGATCATCATTTCCGACGGCGGCCTAAGTTCGGAAACGAACAAGTTTACCGATTTTGTCGTCGTGAATTGAGTCGCGATCCGTTCGCCGGTTTCAAGTGAGCGCCATGGCCAATCGCTGTCTAACGTCTCAGGGATACAGGCGCCGCCTGTCCCATGGCGAAGACGCATCGGTTCTGTTGAACACAATCCTGTCGTGAAGTCTGAACGGCCGGTCGTGCCAGAACTCGATCTCCGTGGGCGACAGACGGAAACCCGACCAATATTCGGGCCGCGGCACCGATCCGACTGCATATTTCGCCGTATAGGCCGCAACGGCTTTTTCGAGCGCGAAACGCCCTTCTAGCGGGCGGGATTGCTGGGACGCCCATGCGCCAATCCGGCTTCCGCGCGGCCGCGATTCGAAATAGGCGTCGGCTTCAGCCTCGTTGACCTGTTCAACATTCCCCCTCACGCGCACCTGTCGCCGCAGGCTTTTCCAATGGAAACAAAGCGCCGCCTTACCGTTCTCGAGCAATTCGCGGCCCTTTGCGCTTTCGAAATTCGTATAGAAGGTAAAGCCAGAAGGGCTGAAATCCTTCAGCAGGACCATGCGGACATTGGGCAGGCCGCGCCCATCGACCGTAGCGAGCGCCATCGCGTTCGGGTCGTTGGGCTCGCGCGCCTTCGCGTCCGCAAACCAATCGCCGAATAGCGCGAAAGGCTCATCCGCTTCAGAAAAATCCGGCGCATGACCGGTCGTATCGTAGCTGCTTTCAATTTTATCGTTCATACCACTGCGAATCCAACGTTTTTCCATAAAACAGGGATATAATATCTTAATCTTTCCTTATTCGTCGAATTATGGTGCAGAAACTTTAATTATCACCATGGCCAATCGCGCTACGGTCGAGACGTTCCGGGGAGCAAGTTCGATGACGTTATCTCATATGGCTGGACGCAACCTGTCATTTGTGTAGGATGCCGCCAATCCTAGACATTGGAGGACAGGAGTGACCGAACCTGTGCAATTGATGACTGGTAAGCGCGGCCTCGTGATGGGGGTTGCCAATAATCGCTCCATTGCGTGGGGTATCGCGAAAAATGCGGCTGCACAAGGCGCGTCAATTGCCTTCACCTATCAAGGCGAAGCGCTAAAGAAGCGTGTGGATCCTTTGGCTGCTGAAGTGGGGTCGAACATCGTTCTCCCCTGCGACGTGACCGACCCCGATTCGATCGATGCGGTCTTTAACGACATTCAGCAGAGGTGGGGCAGCCTCGATTTCGTCGTGCACGCAATCGCGTATTCCGACAAGACCGAGCTTGATGGCCGTTACGTAGACACCAGCCAAGATAATTTCAGCAAGACGATGCTGATCTCGTGCTATTCTTTTACGGCAATCGCCCAGCGCGCCGAGAAATTGATGCCGAACGGCGGATCGCTGCTGACACTAACTTATTACGGCGCTGAAAAAGTTATGCCTCATTACAATGTTATGGGCATTGCGAAATCGGCCCTTGAGGCGAGCGTTCGCTATCTGGCGGCTGATCTCGGCAAGACGAATATCCGCGTCAACGCCATATCGGCCGGGCCGATCAAGACGTTGGCGGCTTCAGGTATCAGCGATTTTCGTTATATCTTGAAATGGAATGAATATAATGCGCCATTGCGACGTACGGTGTCGATCGACGATGTGGGCGGCGCAGGGCTTTATTTGTTGTCGGATTTAAGCCGTGGTGTGACTGGGGAAGTCCACCATGTGGATGCCGGATATCACGTCGTAGGCATGAAGGCCGAGGACGCGCCGGACATTTCCGTAGCGTTGAAAAACGGAGATTGATGTCACATGCACCCGATGAGGCTGATTACCTACGCCGTTCTCACCAGCATTGTGTCGCTCGTTGCTATGGGTGGTATTGGGTTTTACGCAGGTTATTCTGCGGGGCGTGGCGATCTGGAAGAGATGAAAACGGTGATCGCCGCTGGCGGTTCTCCGGAAGCCGCCCAGGCTCTGATTGCCGCCGTGCGGGAGCAGGCCGGCATTAGCGCCCCGGCTGCACCCGCGCCGGAAGTCGATCTTGAGCCGCTTCTGGCGGAAATCCGCTCGATGAGCACACAGCTGGGTACTTTGGAGCGTCAGGTGGCGCAACAGCCACGAACCGCCGAAAGCGCCGCGGAAAATGAGGATCCGGCAACTGTCGCTGAGTTGTCGAATGTGAAGGAACTGCTGGTAGAGACCAACAGCCAGTATCAGACTTGCCGCCAGAACCTGACTTCGCTTCAAAGCCAGTTCGAGGAACTCAAGACATCAACTCAGGTATCGCTGCGCCAGAGCAATGCGCGCCAATCGGGCGGTTCTGTGGTGCTGTTCGACAACGTGCTGCTGACGCGCAATGAAAACAAGCTGTACCGCGATGTCGATGTGTCCTTGAGCCTTCAGTCGATGGATTCGCGTTCTGCGCGCGTTGCCGTTAACCGCAAACCTGTCGGAATTTCGTTCGGCGAGCGCAAGATCTTCGTGCATCGCGATGTCACCTGCGAACTCGTTCTGATGGAAACCGATCTCGAAGGTGGTCAGGCGCGTGTCAGCATAGCCTGCAAACGTTAAACCTAATGCCATTAATCTATTTTGCCCGGCACGGTCAGACAGACTGGAATGCCGAACGACGCATGCAAGGACATCTTGATGTCCCGCTGAATGACTTTGGCCGAGGCCAGGCGGCGCGGAATGGCGCGCTCCTGGCGACCCTCCTGGAGGATCACAGCCGTTTCGATTTCGTTTCCAGCCCGCTCATGCGTGCCGCGGAAACCATGCAGATTTTGCGTCGGGAAATCGGAATCGCCCCTCAGGACTACCGTACGGATCCGCGATTGCGAGAAATCCATCTCGGTGACTGGCAGGGTCTGATTTACACTGAAATTGCCGGGAAATTTCCGGACCAGCAACGTTTACGCAACGAAGATCCGTGGAACTTTCTTTATCCCGGCGAAGGCGGCGAGAGCTTTGCAAGCTTTTCTGCGCGCATACTCGACTGGTTGAGCGAGGTCAAAACCGATAGCGTCGTAACTTCGCATGGCGGGGTGTTCCGTGCCCTCAATCAGCATTTCACGCAGATGGACAAGCGCGAAGCAGTTAAAGTCGACGTTCCTCAGGACAAGATTTTCCGGATTTCCGACGGCGTTCTTGAGGCGCTCTGAAAGATCGCGTAACCACATCCTATTCACAAGAATCTTTTCGTGAGCAGGAGGAGGCTGTCATGTCCTATCAATTCGCGATCTATCCGAGTCTCGAAAATACATCCGTCATCATTTCCGGGGGCGCGTCAGGCATCGGCGCCGAGATCGTGTCGGCCTTCGCCGCCCAGAAATCGAAGGTGGGTTTTCTGGACATTGATGAAACGAGCGGCGCGGAGCTGGCGAACCGGCTTGGCGATAATGTTCATTTCGCGCGATGCGATCTGCGTGACGTCGACAATCTGCGAGGCGCGATTGGCGAGTTGACCGAAAAGATCGGCGCGCCGACTGTGCTCGTCAACAATGCGGCCCGCGACGACCGGCACGACTGGACGGATGTCACGCCCGAATATTACGACGAGCGCGTCGCCGTAAATTTGAGGCATCATTTCTTTGCGATCCAGGCTGTCGCCCCAGGCATGATTGCGGCCGGCGGCGGTTCGATCATCAACATGGGTTCGAACTCCTGGTGGGAGGCCTGTGGCGGTTTTCCCGTCTACGCCATGGCGAAATCGGCTG
>JAHQVI010000020.1 GCA_019634405.1 Hyphomicrobiales bacterium | reverse complement strand
ATCACGCAAGAAGACCCGCGGCGCGGTCCGGACGATGGTCAAGAAACGGATCAAGCGCGGGCGAAAGAAGGCGGCCCATTAGGAGACTGTGTCTGTCAGGCGCATTCGCCGCATTGCCGGCCATTCACTTTCGGGTCTGTAGCGACTATTATATTCACAGTTATTTATCTCACTGTTCGATAGGCTGTCGATGAAACAGGACAAACGCAAGATTTTGCCCGCCATGTTATACGGCGCGCTCGGACGCTGCCCATCTTGTGGAAAAGGGCATCTGTTCGCCCGCTATCTGAAAGTGAGCGATCATTGCGATCATTGCGGCGAGGCGCTTCATCATCACCGCGCCGATGACGCCCCGCCCTATTTTACCATTTTCGTCGCAGGCCATCTTCTTGTCCCGATGATACTCGCGTTCGAGGTGGCCTATAAGCCGTCTCTGTGGCTCCACGCCGCTGTTTTCGGGCCGCTCACCATCGCCATGTGCCTTGCGCTGCTGGTGCCGATCAAAGGCGCAATTGTCGGTCTGCAATGGGCCAACTACATGCATGGCTTTGGCAATCCGGACGAAGATCCGGCCGAGCCTGGCGCAATAGAACCTAACTGGTAGAAACCAGAGGCGGCTGGGACCTATGCCTGAACATCATGGCACGCCGGCGACGCTTGCCCATAGCCGCGCTCTGATCAGAAACGCCCGGACACGCCACCATCGCAACATGACGCCTCGCGACGCCGCCAGCCTTATCATCGTTGATTGGGCAAATAGCGCGCGGCCGCGCATACTCATGGGTCTGCGGCGCCCCGACCTTGCCTTCATGCCGAACCAACTCGTCTTTCCCGGCGGACGCGTCGAGGCGTCGGATTATCGCGCTGTCCACCGCAGCGTCATGGAGAGCCGGACGCTGTCAAAACTGATGTTGGGGACGCCGAGATGGAAACGCCCGCACAAGCAGCGTGGGCTGGCGCTCGCATATGCAGCCCTGCGCGAGACGGAAGAGGAGACCGGCCTTGTCATCTCAACCACGGGGAGGCGTGAGAACGCCGCTGCGGGCGGCGGGCCGGATTTCAGCGACTGGTCGTTTCTGGCGCGCGCCATTACCCCGCCCGGCTACCCCCGCCGTTTCGACACGCGTTTTTTCACCGTTTCGTCAAGCCGTATCAATGCTGAACGGCCTATTATCGACGGGGAATTCGTGTCGGTGAAGTGGCTTACCCTGGAGGAAGCCCGGCGGGAAGCTCTTGCCACCATTACAAAAATCATTCTGGAGGATCTTGAGCGCAGTCTTGCGGCCGATCAGTTTCGTGGTCAGAAAGCGTCTGTCCCGTTTTATTTTATGCGTGGGGCCTGTTTCCACCGGATCTTGATGTGACGGGCTCTCCACTTGACAGCACCGGCGAGCGGAGTAATGTGCCTGCAATACATTTCAGGACACACAATTCAGGACGCTGCCGTTATGGCCAAGCCAATCAATCAGAAAATCAAGCTCGTCAGCTCTGCTAAAACCGGGTTCTTCTACGTGGCCAAAAAGAACCCGCGTAACATGACCGAAAAGCTCAAACTGAAAAAATATGACCCGGTCGTGCGCAAGCACGTGGAATTCACCGAAGCTAAAATCAAGTAAGAACTCCGACGCGGGTATCTTCTTCAAGCGCGGCTATGGCCGCGTTTTTGCTCTCTTGTCCGCTTATGTTGGAACATGACTTTTGGCATGCGCGAATTATACGGGATTGAGAATGGGACCAGCCCCGCGCCGATCGGCAGCGGGGTGTATCCGATTAAACACGGGGCTGGTCTTCAAGTCCTGACCAAAGAGGGCATTGGCCAACGACTTGTTGGCCGGATCAGATGGCAGTAACGAGGAGGCCACTCAAACCATCGTCTTCGGCCTTACCCTACGGTCCCAGGAGATGCGGCGGACCTGAGCGAACCGTAGGGAAGCAATTATTCAGTGCTTCAATAAGTAGAGGATAAAAAGCCATGATTGCAAGTGGAGCGCGTCGCAATCATATTTTCGTTATCCCCGTAAATTTTCATAATTAAGAGACAAACGACGTAATTTGTCAAAATTACGGTCTTTCTTCTCTGTCGTTACGAAAGTATTAAGCGCGGAATACGGATAAAACGCAATGAAATTCGCCAATAAGGTAAATCCTGGAATGCGCCACTTATTCTTTGTGCGTCATTCCGCCGCACAAAGCTATCAGTATTATCCCCAGGTTTTATGAATTGATGAAGTGGTGGATCGTATCCAGAAAGTTTTTCACCGTTATTGGCTTGGATATATAGGCTTCGCAGCCTCCCTCGCGAATCCGTTCCTCATCGCCCTTCATTGCAAAGGCTGTGACCGCGATAACAGGTATATCACGCAGGCTTTCGTCATCCTTCAGCCATTTCGTAACATCAAGGCCCGAAACTTCAGGCAGCTGTATATCCATCAGGATGAGGTCGGGTTGGTGCTCACGCGCCAGTGACAGCGCATCGATGCCATTACGGGTCTGCAGGGTCGCATATCCATGCGCTTCCAGCAGGTCGCGAAACAGCTTCATGTTGAGTTCGTTGTCTTCAACGATCAGAACGGTCTTTGACATCCTTCGCCTTGTCCGGCCGGTAAATCAAGCATGATCCCTCCCGGATGAGAGATCGACTGCCGCAAAGCGCTTAAACTATGCAGGATTCCATCCGCTTGCTACAGGATATTCGTATTAATATGCATTAACTGCGGAATTTAGCCCGCATGACGGAAAAGCTGATATGAAAGAAACATGATATCCCTTTACGGAAAAGCCGGACATATCAGCACCGAACAGGCGCTGGAGCTGGCGACGGACGCTTTGATCTATATCGCCGGCGATGCAAACCGGATGGAAAAGTTCCTCGCGCAAACCGGATATCGGCCGGAACAGATTCGCGCCTGGGCAAAAACACACACATTTCTTCGCGGAGTGCTCGGCTTTCTTCTGGATGACGAATCCATGTTGCTCGCATTTGCGGCGAACGGAAATCACGATGCGTCAATCGTCGCTCGTGCGCATGACGTCCTGTCTCACCATGGCGAGGATCCTGGTAGGGGCGAGTGACATGACCGCCGCCCTACCCTATTCGCGCGGACAATCAGCCTCGCTGGTGAAATCAACGCGGGTCAGCTTGCCGCCAATGAGGAAATCTCCATAGTTAATGGTCAGATCGCCGCTGACGCCGTTGGCGAAGAGTCGGAAAGCCAGCTCATAAGTCGGCAGCCCCTCGTCACGCTGTCCTGACGTGGCAGTATCGAAAAAACTGATCGATATCGGCCAGGACGTCGTCGCGTTGAGGCGCGGAGCATTCTCGATATCCGCGCCAAGCGCCATTTTGCCCGATGCAGGCTCAAGCGGCCTGCCGATGAAGGTCGTTGTGCTGTAGAGCTTCTTGCCTTCCTCCGACCCGTCATAAACATCGGCCTGCACAAGCTGCTTGCCGTCGAAGGCAGCCTCCAGAATGGCCAGCGAATGCTGTGTCGGGAACAGGGCGGTCCGTTCGAACTCGACTTCCCCCGATGCGGGCGTTTCAAAACTGACAGCGATGCTGCCCTTTTCCTTTCGCGAGGCCGACCCGGATGTAATGCTGGTCTGCTGGACGCCATTATATTCGATGTTCTCGAAGCGAAACTCCTCGCCTCGGGCGTCTTCCCATGTGGATGTGCGCATATCGGATGTGAAGGTGCCGCCATCCTGATCGGTCATCTGGGTAACCAGCCGGGATTTGTAGGTGTAGCCGGCACAGGCTGAACCCGTGAAATCCAGAACGAGACGCCCTGTGAGGTCCGTAACATTGGCGGACGGTTCCGCGCTGCGCAGCTGAAGATCGTAGATTGCCCGGTGTGGGGTAAGTTCGACGCCAGCTCTTGCAGGCAGTGCGTGAAGCTGTACGGACGGAAAAACCGTTGCGAAGATCAGACCCGCTGCAAAGATTGATGTCGTGTTGTTCATTTCATTTGTCTCTGATGGCCCTAAATGCCAACCTTTGGCTGACTTTATCAATTCCCAGTCTATTGCAGCAAAAGTAGGATGGGTTAGTGAAATCGTGCCGTTCAACAGCTAATCATAGCTCTACAGTTCAAAAAAATACCTCTGACCTATGCTAAATCGACGGAAATCACGAAAAACAGGATATTGAGATGACAGAAACTGCCGAAGCGCGTCTTGCCGCATTGGGGCTGACGCTGCCTGAGCCCGTCGCTGCTGTGGCAAACTACGTGCCGACCTTGATCAGCGGCAAGCTGCTCTACGTATCAGGCCAGATTTCAATGGAGCCGGACGGCCCGCTCAAGGGTAAGCTCGGCGATGATCTGGGCATTGAAGACGGACAGAAAGCCGCCCGGGTCTGCTGCCTCAACATTCTGGCTCAGGCCAGATCGGCGCTTGGTTCGCTGGAAGAGATTGGCCAGACAATACGCCTGACGGGATTTGTAAACGCGACGCCAGATTTCACCGATCATCCAAAGGTGATAAACGGCGCGTCGGATCTGATGGTGGATGTCCTGGGCGAGCGCGGGCGGCATACACGGGCGGCGGTCGGCGTTGCGGGCCTGCCCTTGGGCGTCGCAGTCGAAATCGACGCCATCTTCGCGATCGCGTAACGGGCCGCTTCATGGAATTTGCGCTCATTCCGCCCATTGCGCATCGCGGCCTGCATGATAAGGGGCGCGGCGTCATTGAGAACACCGCAACGGCTTTCGAGGCGGCGATCAGAGGGCGCTACGCCATCGAAACCGATATACAGGCGGCAAAGGATGGCGAGCCGGTTATATTCCATGACTGGCGTTTGGAGAGGCTGACAGAGGGAACAGGCGAGGTCCGCGCCTATTCGCCGCCCGCGTTGAAACGCATGGCGATGCGCGGTACGGGCGACCGCATCCTCTCGCTCGCCGAGTTTCTCGAATTGATTGATGGACGCGCAACGTTGTTCCTTGAGATCAAGAGCGCAGGCAATACCGGCCGTCAACTGGAGCGGCGCATCGCTGAGGATCTGACGCGTTACCGCGGCCGCGCCTGCGTTATGGGCTTCGATCCGGGAAGTTTGCGCGCCATGCGCCGGCTTGCGCCGCAAATTCCGCGCGGCCTGTCGGCCTATCGTTTCGACCGACGCCCCAAAATGCCTCTGACAGCGGCGCAAACCTATCGCCTGACCCATATGATTGATGCAAACGGTATTGATCCCGCATTCGTGACCTATGATATCAACGACCTGCCGACGATGTCAGCGTGGATAAGACGACGCTTTCCACGCGCGCCATTGATCACATGGACCGTCCGCACGCTTGAAGACAGGCGGAAAGCGGCCATCTATGCGGATGGGATTATTTTCGAAGGTTTCATGCCTGCAACGCCATCAGGGCGGCCCTAGTGGAGCAAGCTTAACATTTGACGCGCAGTGTGGCCCGGCTCGTGCTCAGATATTAAATTCAAAGGCTCCGCTAGAAATATAGTGTTAGCTAGTGTTTCCGGTGACCCAAACACATGCAGATGAGCATGCGGCGCCGGAATGCAAATGTTTGAGTCGAACCACCGGCCCCACAGAACGATCGAGATAT